>JAIOSM010000436.1 GCA_021107575.1 Desulfobacteraceae bacterium
AGTGCTGTTAAAAAGCCCTTCTTGGTCTGACCTGCAACAGCGTATGAAGCTTCCATTTCCGGAACCGCGTTGACTGCACTAAGCATTTGCTCAGTTGTGCCGGCTGTAACTTCACCGCGGGTTCCCTCAGCCATTTCAAGTACCACTTCCACTTCCCCTGAATCGACTTCCGGAAAGAATTCAGTCCCAACAACAGGAATTAAAGCCAGACTTCCGAAAAACACAAAACAAATAAGCCCAAGCGATGATATGCGATGCTTTAAAGCACCTTCGATAACACGAGAATAGATGGACTCGATATTAATGAATATTTGTTCGCTCCACTCAAACACCCTATTTGTTTTTCTCTCACTTAAAGGACGAATTAATCGGGAACATGCCATGGGTGTTAAAGTTATGGAAACTAAATAAGAGATTAAAAGGGCAATAATCATGACAAAGGCTAGCTGACTAAAGAGGATTCCCGCGATTCCTTTGACAAAAAGAAGCGGAATAAAAACAGCAACAATACTCAAGGCCGATGCTGCCACAGCCAATCCCACCTCGGAAGCACCGGTGATGGCAGCGGTTTTCGGGTCTTCCCCTCCATCAATATGCCGGACCACGTTTTCCAGTACTACAATGGCATCATCAACTACAAGACCCATGGCAATGGCAAGGCTCATAAGAGAAATTACGTTAAAAGTATATCCCATGAAATAAAGACCGATAAAGGAGGAGATAATAGCTAACGGGATCGATATAGTAACTATCAGACTGGATCGAAATCTGCGAAGAAAGAGAAAACAGATGATAATGACAAGTATGCCCCCGACAATCGCAGCCGCAGCCAGATTTTTAATCATACTTCTAATATGGTAAGAGTTGTCTATGATGGTATGAACCTCAATATCTGCGGGAAGATCGTCCTCCAATACCATTAATTTATCTTTAATATTATTGATGACCTTTACAGTGTTTGCACCGGACTGTTTCTGAATAATAACTGCAATTGCGGGAAGATCACCGGACCATGCCCATTCCTGCGGCTCTTCAAAGGCATCACTGACATCAGCGACATCCTTAAGGCGTACAAGGGCATTGTTGTGGCTGCCAATGACAATGTCCGCAATTTCCTTAATGTCCTTAAAACGACCTGCTACCCTGATCTGGAGTTCTTTTTTCCCCACCTTAACAGTACCGACAGGAAAGTTGATATTTTCGGCGGCAAGAACCTTTCTGATTTGCTGAATCGGGATGTGATAAGCCTCCAGAGCCTCTCGTTCAAAATGAACATTTATCTGTCTTTCCTCACCACCAACAAAGAGAATCGCTCCCACACCTGAAATGCGCTTTATGGGATCGGAAATAAGTTTGTCCACGATCCTGTAAAGATCCGGACTGCTCTCTTTGGCTGTAACCGTCAGAACCATTACCGGAACCATGGAGCTGCTGAACTTGAAGATAAAAGGCTCTTTGGCACCTTCCGCAATATCAGGTTTTGCAAGATCAATTTTTTCCCGGATATCGTTGACTGCAACATCCAGGTCCGTGCCCCAGTCAAATATGCAGTTGACAATTGATATATTATCCTTGGATTTTGATTCCAGGCGATCGAGATCAGGTGTGGTGGAAAGCTGATCTTCAAGGTACTTGGTGACTTCAGACTCTACGTCCATGGCAGAAGCCCCCGGATATGGAGTGATAACACTCACAGCAGGTGGTTCGATGTCTGGCAATAGATCCAGATTGAGCTTGAAGAATGCAACCGTTCCAATCATGACAAGGGCAACAAAAACCATTGTTATTGCAACCGGTCTTTTTACTGCCATCTCAGGAAGATTCATTGTTATTTCTCCTCATGTGTATTTTTTATTTTACCGGCGGTTGCAGCTGGAATGGTTACTCTCACTCCAGAACGCAGCCGTCCGGCACCGCTTGCAATGATCTTCGCGCCTTTGACCAACCCTTTAACAACCTCGGCATATTTATCATCCATTTTTTTTATCTTTACGATTCGTTTTACAGCCTTATCCCCTTGTAAAACAAACACATAACAGGTCCCGCTCCCCGGCAGCCTGTGAAGACTATCACGGGAAACAGCCAAAGATGATCTTTGTTCGGTTAAAAGTTTCACCCTGGCAAACATTCCGTCCACCAGTTTACCTGATGGATTGGGTACTTTTATCCGAACCCGAAAAGTACGCGCCCTTGGGTCAATCATTGGATTGATCACTGTTACTTTTCCGGGAAAATTCTGTCCCGGGTAGGCATCCACTGTTACCACTGCCATGTCATTAAAACTAATACGCCCAAAGTCTTTTTCCGGAAGTTCGACATCCACTTTTATCGCAGTTTGATCAAGTATTCTAAAAACCTGAACACCCGGTGCTACTGATTGACCCACCTCTACATTTCTATCCACAACGATTCCGGTAATGGAAGATCGAATCCGGGCGTTCTTTAAATGCTCTTGAGCTGTTTCCAGGACAGCTATAGATTGACTGTAGTTTCCTTTGATCATGGCCATAGCTTCCGTGGCTGTATTATATGCTGCTTCTGTGGTATCAAACCGGCTCTGGGGAATGACCTTTCCAGCCAAAAGCCTGGTAGCGCGGGCATACTCTTTTTGCACCTGATTAAGCTGCGATTTTGTCTGTGCAACAGCCGCCTTTGCTGACTGACATGCTGCATCTGCCTGGTTAACAGCCAATTCAAAGCTGATGCCGTCCAGCACAATAACGACCTGTCCGGCCTCTACCCTGTCTCCGATATCCACTAAAACGGCATCTACATTACCGGCAACCTTTGGACTAAGTGGATTGACCTCATGTGCTTTGAGTGTACCTACGGCATTGGTGATATCTTGGAATTCATGCAGGGTTGCGTACTCGACCTTAACCGGTACAACAGTTTCACTCATTTTTGTATTGTTTTCACCCTTGTCCAGAAGTTGAAGGATAAAAAAGGCTGCCCCTGCTACAACTACAGCAATAAAAATATACAAGATAATTCGTTTCATTTAATCTGCTCCTTTTGCTTAAAATCTGCTCTTCTTTTTATATTAACTCCCATTGCCCGATCAAGCGCTGCCAAGGCTACATTATACTCAAAAAGAACCTGAACATGATTTGCTTCGGCACGGCTGAGAGCTGTCTGGGCATATAGAACATTAGTATTGGTTCCTTCTCCGGCTTGGTAGCGGGCCTTTTCCATGCGGTACGCTTCGCTGGATGTTTTCAGAGCAGCTTCGGATACAGCAATATTTTTTTCCGCATTTCCCAAATTCAGAAACGCCTTACGCGCCTCAAGGCAAATCTGTTCCTCAACCTTTTTATATTTGATTTTTATCTGATTAAACCTGGATTTGGCTTTGATGACATTTGCTCTGGTTCCCCCCCAGTTCCAGAGGGGAACTCTGGCACCGATACCAAATGTCCAATGATAATCTCCATCCATCTCACGAGTATCGCCCTGAATGTAGTCATAGCGCCCTTCAAGAGCGACGGTTGGAAAATATTCTCCCTTGGCAGCTTTTAATCCCTGCTCAGCCGCAGCAATCTGATACCTTAAAGACGAAAGTTCCGGTCGGTTTTTAATGGCAAGACTGGTAAACATTGAAAGATCGCCTGTTGGTTTGGGAGGGTGACCAAGCTCCCTAGCTAAAAAAACCGGTTCTTCCAAACCAATAACCAGAAGATTTTTCAGCCCTGACAATGCCAGGTCAAAAGCATTAGCAGAAGCATTGAGGTTTTTTCTTGCATTTGCAAGATCCGTTTTTGTCCGAAGCAGATCTACCTCTGGATTAGCACCTTCACGAACCAGAATGGAAACATCATGCTCATGTTTCTCAAGAAGCTCAACAGCCTCAATAGCAACGTTCTGAAATGCTTCTGCCACCTGTGCAGTTCGGTATACTCTGGTGACCTGGAAAACAATTTCTTCTTCAATATTTTTTTTATCCTCGATTCTGGCATCTCTTAAGTTTCGGGTTGCCTTACGTGCTGCATGAAGTCTTCCACCTGCAAAAAGCGGCTGTCTGAGTAATATGCCTGCCTTATAAATATCTTTATCCATGAATGTCATTGAGACAGGACCTATCCCCAGAGCCAATTTTTCATCAATCTGTGTGTAATTTGCTTCCGCACTGATGGAAGGGAGCATTGCAGACCAGGCACGGGTGATATCGGCATCTGCCTGAGCCAGACTTTCTTCAATAAGATGGATGTCCAGATTCCTCTCCAATGCAATATCAATGCAATCTGTTAAAGCAAGGTAAAGTTTTCCGTTTTGCCTGAAGGGCAAGAGCATCTCGCTGCCTTCATGGGATATTCGGCTGCCAAGACCGAAAAGGGTGGTTGACCGACCCGTAAACTCCAGGGCATCAGTATTATGGTTTTGAGCAAAAACAGGTTTTGCAACCAAAGTCACTCCAACCCCTAAAAACAGTATCAGTATAATAATAGATAGTGTTTTAAAATTATTCATTTGATAGATACTCCTTATAAAATTAATTCAGTAAGTAAAGGCAAGTGTGATGGAACCAAAAGTCTGGTTATCTTTTTGCCCTTTGAATTCTTTTGTTTTTAAAACATGTGTGTAGCAAAGTTTGAAACGACCAATTATCAATCCGACTCCGACTCCAATATCACCTGTAAAATATTTTTTATCGACATTGTGACTATCTGTAAAAGTATTTCCGTCTAAAAAAATGTTTTGCAGTACAGCACGCCCATCTGCTAAGGCAAAAGCATAGAGACTGAAATCTTGAGCATTGGATAAACGCGAGTCTTTAGAATTCAAAGGAGCATTAGAATCGCCTGCCGGTCGAATAAGAGATGTGCCAAAATCCCGGGGAAGATTCCATCCGATGCGAGCTTCTATCCCTGCGTTGGCATAGGTGTAGACATTACCCAATGCACCGCCCAGATGGGGGATGATATCAAAACCTGTTTTGTCCACAGGTCCGCTGTGAAAAAATCGCCATCTTCGTTCATATACAACGGCAAGACCAAGTTCATTTTTAATTTGATTATCCCAGCCATTGGGAGTTTGACAACCTCTTAATTCATGGACCAGTTTTTGTGCCTGCTCAGCATAGGAATTAGGTCCTACTATACCAATCTGTATCTCCATTGAGTCCAGACGGCGCTCATTCTTGCTGTGTAAGCCAAGGCCGAAATAAGTCCATCCTGCATACGGGCGGTCATCTTTAATCAGACTCCTGATAGAGATATCGCCAGGTGTATACATACTCTGACCTATGGAGAGGGCAACATTACGCTGTAGCCCCTGCTCATTGATAAAAGGCAGCCTGCGTATAATCGGTAAACTCCACTCAGGCAACCTGTCGCTCTTCGCATAATCGGTCAAATCATGTGAAATCCATGACAGCTTAAGACCGTTGGTGTAATGCTGATCAGTACTGGCAAAAAGATCATTTTCAAAATAAAAGCTAAATGTTCCATCATCTTTTGCAGCTTCACAGACCTCGAGTCTCAGGGCAAGTGCGATGCCCATTATCAGCAGCAGTAATACCAAGTATTTATTTATCATACACGTCCTGCTCCCAATCCTGAATTGTCCAAAACTACAATCGGCTTTCTTGTTTTTTTGTGTTCTTTAAAATTGACATAATCCCTTGCAGAACAAAACGTATCTATTAGTGAAACAATCAGAGATTCCATGTAAATTGGAGGAATAATGGTAAGAGGCCACATATGTTTTTTAATTATATCCTCTTCTTTTTTAGAAAGATCTGTTACTTTATGTGCATTTTTCAAAGCAATGTTATGGTGCCTGAATCCATGAAATCTTGGCCCTTCATGCAGCCAGTCATAATAAAAAAGGTCATGAAGTAAAGCTCCCCTTACAATTGCATTACAGTCAAGAGATAGGCGTTTGCCCCATTTAAAACTTAAATATGCAACTTCCCTTACATGTTCCAGTCTTGTCTTGCCCCTGTGATGGTCAAACTGAGAAAGGGTTCTTAGAGCCGAATTTTCAAGCAACGGTTTTGCTATGTTAATAAACTCAAGTTCAATCATCTCTTTCTCTCCCAAAGATTTGGGAGATATAATATTCTTGAAAAATGCTTCAATAAAATCAATGGCTATTATCGAAATTAACACACCTGTAGATAAAATTTTAAACACAGATGGAATAGAATTAAACATGTTTTGATATGGCAATAACATGAAATATTCAAAGCCAAATGCCAGAAAAACCCAGTAAACAGAAAATTTCAGACAGACATGCCCCTTATAATGAAGGAACTGATCTGAATAGTCCCACAACCGAATATTAAACAAACCAGTACCTACCAGCCCGGCGATCACTTCCAGACCTGTTATAGCGATAAAATAGATGAAAATTTTAACAATAAAATTGGCATCATAAAAATCAAAAATAGAGATACAACCCATCAGCATCAGGGAACTGGTTCCATATAAAATAAGATATGGTCCCTTCAAAAGACCGGGGTTGACAAATTTTCCTGCATGGAAAGACCGGTAAGAAACCTCCAGAATCCATCCTATTATAGAAAATATACAAAAAGAGAAGAATATATATAAAACAGTTATTTCCATTTTATCAACCTATGTTAATAGTTAAAAATTTATAAAAATAAATCCGCTTGTTGGTTTCTTAATTTGTTTTTTTGTTCATCATACCGAAAAAGATGATATTCATTAATTCATCCAGGTAATGCTCAATCTGCTCCTGGCTTTCCTGAACCAGCCAGTTAAGCTCAAAACCTCTCAGGGAATAAGCAATGCCCCTTGCTGCCAAAACAGTATCATTAATACGAAATATACCTTTTTCTATACCTTCCTTTAAGATAGAATGAATTAAATCTACTTCACGCTCGATAAAATTACTGCGGATGCTTTCAGCACTGGGTAAGAGGTTCTCTATCCCTTCCCGGTCTAAATTGAGAATATTTATTGCCTCTCTCATATATTTAAACTTGGCCCGGGCAAATGCTGCGAGTTTATCTTTAGGTGAAACTTCGTGAGCTACTGAAGATGAGACCTTTTCTATAATCTCATTGGCTTCCCGGCGAAGGACTTCAAGGTAAACCTGATCTTTGCTGCCAAAGTAGTTATATATAGTACCCTTTGCTACACGCGCCATCCGGGCAACTTCATCAATACTTGTTTTTCTGAGACCATAACGCCCAAACATCTTTTTAGCAGTATCCAGAATAGATGTAACTTTTTCTCGTTTCATGGTTCCACTCCCCCTCTGTTTTAGATTTTTGAACTAAAATCGTTTTATAGTTCAATTATAACTACCAAAAAATTTATGTCAAGGATATAGAAACAATTTTAGAAAACATTGCGTTACAAACTGGTAAATATACCAGTCGCAAAAAATTCTTGTAGCACAAGTAACTCCATAGGAGGGGGAATGCTGTGGATGGTAATAGTTTTTTATTTACTTTCTTTTAGCTGTAGGCCATATATTTCATCTATCAAAACACGAACAGCAGCAGTCTGCATTAATATGCGATCTTTCAAAGGCAGGTGTGTTGGTGTTTCTATAGTAAAGACCTCTTTGCTGTTATGAAGACGATAAAAATTTGCAATAGATAACTGCCGTGTCAATCTCATGTACCAAAGCCCCCACATCGGAGCGTCAATAATTCCATTCTCTGTTTTTAAAATAACCATGTTAACATCCTGCTCAATGGGATAACCCATTTTATGGATCTTATTTACAACCTTCTCTGGTATTTTAGTATCCGGGCGTCCATATTGGTAAATATAAAAGCCTTTACTGTCCGGATCTTCATGTAAGTCAATCATAAGGTTATACTGTTTGCCGGTGATATAGGATTTAATAATTTTTGATTCCTGTGATTTAAATGATGCAAAATCACGATTAATATCAATTCCTTGCTTATTAAATCTGATATTCTGGGAAAAGCCCCAGGGGTTGATAACAGGAATTATGTCAAATGAACATTTCAATTTATGGTTCAGCAGAATCTCAATAAGTGTTATTACGGACAATGCACTGGCAGGTTCATCTCCATGAATTGCCGCATTGATAAGAGTTTTGCAGTCTGTTTCTTTATTCTGATAAGAAATCACAGAGATTGGCCGGGAGAAATCCCCATAGGTTACCTGACCAATTTCTTTTATGGAAAGGCTGTTGTTAGATTTGACAACAGCATGAATCTTTAAGTCAAGATCCCGGACTTTTTTATCGTCACTCAGACTGTCCAGAAACGGTTCATTATGATCACTGGCGCAGGAACAAATAACAACCACGAGAATAGCCAGAACTAAGACTTTTCTAAAGCCGGATTTCATATCAACAAAAATATTCATTTGTACTCCTTTTTAATATTATCAAATAGTTTTTTTAAGTGTGAGACATGAAGTATCAGCTGAATTATATGTATGCCAGTAAAGAATCGTTTTTGATTCATTTTCAGAGTTGCTGCAAAAATCACTGACTGCTGAAAATGTTTTCGACGTATAGGTTGCATCAAGCTGAATATCTTCATTTGTTTTCAACATTTCAATGGCGTTGATACATTGTTCAGTTTTACAACCGTAGCCATCCCCAAGATAACGACCTTCAATAGTCGGTGTTTGCATATCTACATCGGGTAAATCCCTATGTTCTTTTTTAAGAAGTTGATAGGTCTCTTCTGCAAGTTTCATTACTGTATTGCTGGTGCACGCCTGGAAAATTCCCAATTTAGAAAACGTTACTCTAACACCAATTACCTTGGAATCAAGCTTAGATAACGCGCAGCCCAGAATCAGCCCGGCCATGGTTCCATTTGAACCAAGCGGACAAAAAATAATATCCGGTTTTGGAATCAACCCGGATTCAATTTGCATTTTCAATTCAAAAACTGCATTGACATATCCCAATGTGCCAAGAGTATTTGATCCGCCCGGGTATAAATAATAGGCAAACGGATCTATAATACGATGAAAAAACATATAGGAAAGCATTGTTTTCCATAAAGTTTTTTTATGGATGATTTTAACCTGTTGCCGGGCAAGTAGAGAAAGATTGTGCCTTACTTCATCACTATCAGGCTGATCAAACATTAAAAGCGTAACATCAATCCCTAATTGATTTGCAAATATTGCTGTTGCAAGCCCATGATGCGTACCTGTCGCACCCAGGGTGACAATTCTTTTTTTATTTATTTTTTTTACTTCGCCTAAAATAAATTCAAGCTTTCGAATTTTATTTCCGCCATAAATGGAGGAGGTTAAATCGTCCCGTTTAATCCAAAGGTTATCAAATCCCAGATTTTTCAGTTGATGAACCGGGGTTGGAAATTCTCCCAATGGAAGGTAACTGATTCTCTTTTTAAGTTCAGGATAATTATCAAAGAGCAGGGGTTGTTGGTTATCATCCATCCCAATCCTCCTTTCCCATTAAAGAGTTAAGATCGATTCTGTTTTTGAAAAGGTGTTGTTTTCTTAGTACATAATACAGAACCCCGGAAATGAAAAACCCAAAAAATCCTAAAACATTCAACCATGTCTTTAAATCCATGAAAATAATAGTCCCGAAAAAAAGTACCATTACAATGCCGGTGAATGCACAAAAGCGAAGTAACAAAGGATTCAGTTTAAATGCTGAAGAACGATATTTTTCCGGGTATAAATTCGGTAGTTTAATAGCTGCTATCATCAATGGTAAAAAAATGATTAAACCTCCAAGGGAAGCATAGGAAGCAAGGGTTTTCATAGGCAAATTCAGCAATATCCCGATGATAGAGGAAATCCAGATTATGGCAAGTAAAATGTATGGTGTTCCAAAACGAGTATTTAACCGCCCCAAGTAAGCCGGCAGTAATCCGTCTTCAACAATGATTAAAAGGGATTTGGTACTGACCATAAACAAGGCATTAAGCGTTGTAATTAATGCGACAAGTGCACCGCATATAACAAACATGCTCCTTGCTTCCGGTGTCATTACAGCTTTACTGACATACAGGACAGGTTCGACAGAATGGGCTAGGCTTTCCATTGGAACAGCACCAATAGTTGCCAATGCTACTAAAACATAAAGGATTGCTACTACAGTAAATGAAATAAAGAAAGCTTTTGGAATTACTTTTCCAGGATTAATAATTTCTCCTCCAAGTTCGATAATGCTGTTGGCTCCAAAATAAGTAAAGGTTAACAAAGCGGTTCCAATCAATAAATTAGTACTCCCCTTGTCAAAGAAGGCATTAAAGTTTTTTGGCTGGAGCACGGTCAGTCCTTTGTAAGAATAATAAATAAGCGCCAAAATCAAAATTATAACCAATAGCCCCTGGAGTTGTGCAGCAAGCCTGATGCCTAAAAGATTCACCAAAAAAATAATTGTGATCAAAACCAGGGCAAATATCTGGGGCGAAAGACTTGAGGAAAAAATGGTGATATAGTTCCCGCAACTAATGGCATATAAAGGAATCTGTCCAAAAAAAGCAGTAAATGCATATATCCATATCCCTAGGAACGCCAAACCCGGTGAGACCATTCGGCTGGGGTATTTATAATTTGCCCCGGTCAAAGGGATAGTCACGCCTAACACAGCTATGGGCATTACGCTGATAAAGACGGGGATGACTGCTAATCCATAGGCTAAGGGAAGTGCCTGGCCGGTAATTTTTAAAACAATACCGGTGAATACAAAAATTCCGCCCCCGATCATAAAACCGATAGCAATAAATGTGACTTCTCGAAGACCAAGGACTTTTTTCAGTCCCTTTGAGCCAAAAGATGTCAATGAATTCTGATTTAAGCAATCAGGCTCTTGTTTTTTTATATTCATATTAGACTCCAGTCTTCTTCTCCAGGTGCATAACAGGTAATTCCCCTGGATTCAAATATCTCCTGTGCTGTTTTGAGCATCTCATCTGATAAAGGGCTGAGATCAGGACCTGGTTCAGTATTCAGCCATGCTCGTTTTGATTCTCCCATATTGTGATAGGGGACCAATGTTAAAAAAGGTATCTGGTTTTCCAAAAGAAAATCAGACCAGTTAATAAGATTATGACGACTGTCAGTAATACCTGGAATAATAGGTAATCTTGGCCAGAGCCCCGATTTATTTTGAGTCAATTTTTGTTTTGCCAGAGTCATAAAATTCTCCTTAATTTGACGATTCCCTGTCCCGCAATACTGCTTATGTTCTTTATTATCAAAAAGTTTTAAGTCAAAAATTACCAGATCAATAATTGATAAAAGCTTTTTGAGACTCGTTTTACTGCCTTTAAT
>JAIOSM010000132.1 GCA_021107575.1 Desulfobacteraceae bacterium
AAATAAGTTTACTAAGATCGCGGTTTCGTTTCTCCTGCTTGTGTTAGCTATTGTTAAATGGGTATTCTACGATGTGGCAAATCCTCGTATGGACAATGTGTTCCTTTGCCTCATTGCGTTTGCTATACTTGTCTATTTTATCCCTTGGGAGAATCTTAAATCATTCAAAGTAGCTGGTATTGAGTTATCGCTTGAGCAATCACCCATAAAGGCAGCCATTAGTGGTTTGGGATTAAGTCGGATAAATGATAAACAACTAAAAGAGAAACTAAACAAACTAGATAATGAAATTCAATCCATTCGCGGTGGAAGGGTTTTATGGATTGACGACAAACCACATAACATAACTGGTGAGCGACGTCTTTTACGGGCATTAGGAATTCAGGTAGTAACCTCTATTTCAAGTGATAGTGCTGAGAGCATCTTGGAATCCGATAACGATTATGACTTAATTATCTCAGATATTCAGCGAATAGGAAATAGCTACAAACTGAACAATGGTAAACCAATTCATGAAGGCACTAACTTTATTGTCAAGCTACGACAAATGGAAGACCCAAATATTCGCGCAATGCCAGTAGTTTTCTATGCAGCTTATCCCTGGGATAGTTTGGTGGAATTTTCTCGTCCGGCTCGAGAAATTCAACCAGAACCCGAATTATGTAATTCTGTAATTGACTTCATTCCAAAAGTAGTCAAACAATTGGCTCAATCACGGATGACCCCAATTGTATATAGCAAAACGAAAGCCCCGACATCTGCTAGGTGGAATAAAAAAGTTAGTTAACCTCCTCTGAAGCGGACCCTTCGGTTTCGCTCCGCTTCACTCATGACTGCAAAGCTCATACGTTATGTTAGCAAAGGGGAATTTTTTATAAGCTATTTTATTTTGTGTCAAGAATAAGGAGAATGTCATGGATGTCTGGAGTCCTTTTCTTCAAGCTTTAATTTGGCCTTTGTTTCTTGCTGTTTTCATAGTATGGCAGCGAAAATGGGTTATTGATATGACTGAAATAATCAAGGAAAGGATAAAGATGGGTGGTGGATTTAAAACACCAATATTTGAATTACCCCCTGTTCTTGAAGCCGAAGAAACACCAGAAGCGAAAGAGTTTCTGGAAAAAGTTGAGCGAGATGCTAAAATTGTACCTGGGGTTCCTAAAAAAGAGCGCGTATTATCTGTAGAACTTACGAAGTCTTTATTCTTGGTTCATAGTGCAGAAGTAACAAATAGCAGAGACAATCAAAGAAGACCATATTACCTTGTGCGGGTACAGCTAGCAGCAGCAAATCCGTCGTTACTCGATGAAGTTTCCAGTGTTGAATATCACCTACATCATACTTTTACTGATCCAGTCCGGAAGGTAAATAACCGTACAAATAGTTTTGAACTTACCTTAAACGCTTGGGGGCAATTCACCATAAAGGCAAATGTGTATTTCAAGGATTCTGAACAAATGGTAACTTTGACAAGATTCCTAAATTTTTGAAGACTATATTTGACAGCTATCCCCCACTTCACCAGACTGCCTTCGTCGGAGGAAATTAACTGTTCAAAGAAAAAACTGGTTTTTGCTCGATAATTATTAATAGCCAACCCGGCACCAGGAGCTCTAAAGAATGCTTCACGAAGCTCATCCGTTAGGCTAATTTTGAAAGTAAAGGAGTGAAAATGTCAAAAATTCATAACTCTCCAAAGGAGACAAAACAAAAACCTGATGATGCTATTCTAAATATCAAAGATACTATTCAACAAGTCAATACTTATCTTTGTTCTGCTCAGATGCACTTACTGTCTGAATCTGGAAAAATGTGTGCTCAAATAGATACTATAGAGTTAGCCTTACCGACAGCATATCGGCAGATTATCAAATCCGATGGGGAGAGCGAAATTCAGAAAATATCTGAAGTCAAATTACCACTTGGATCATTGTTGCCTACAGGCATGTTTCATATCAGCCATGTGGAGGTAGATTTGCCTATCTCAATTGATTTAGTGGACAATCAACCAATTAAAGACAAAGATTCGATTTTAGATTCGAAAAAGCCTGAAGCTAGGACGCAAGCCACACTCAAACTAACATATCAATACCAACCACTTTCTAAGGTTGTAACCCCGTCAATCTTCCAAGCCACTCCTTTTGTAGACTTAAAATTTATTGATTTTAGTCTTGATCCAAAAAATCAAAGAAGATGCACTGCTATAGGGGTAATTGAAGTATGTGATGGAGAAACAGGAGAACCTTTAGATGGAGCAAAAATCTTCTTGAGCGTCAAGGATGGAAATGTTATGCCATCGGTAGGTTATCTAAACAAAAAAGGAATAATCGAGTTCCGTATTATTGGGAATTGTCAAAAAGATGGCGAATTCAATAATACTATGTTAATTTTAATCAATGGTGTAACTCGTACATTCAATATATTATTAAGCCCTGAAAAATCAGGAGAATCTCTTTAATCTTAATACAATAAACCAAGTTTATCTAGCTATTATTTGTTCTATTAGAATAGTAAAACTGACTTGCTAAAAAAATAAGGAAAGGAGGTGATGTTTGATAAAGCCAGGTTTAGAAAGAGGTATGTTTAAGGTCTGTGAATATCCTTTATCCAGGAAAAACACCGACAAAATCAAGAAATAGGAGGTAAAAAATCATGGCAAATTTTAAGCAGGAAGTTTCAGACGATCTTAGCCGAATGGGAAAGTCCTTTGGCTCGTTCATTGGGAATGTAGGGAAAGGCGTAGCCGAGGCACAGAAGGAACTGGATATTAATTCGGCCGAAATCACAAAAGCTTTAGCCAATACTGAAATTCAAGTACCCGCAGTAGTAGAACAGGTACTTGACGACGATGGTAAACCAACAATTAGTGCTAATGCGGTAAATATAGCATATCAGAAGATGTCCCTCATTCAGTTTATAGTGCCAACCTTCTATCAATGGCGCCATGTACAACTCAACCTAAGCTTTGATGTTGAAGAAATTGGGACCATAGAGGATTTCAAGATCAAAAAAACCAGGGAAACTGGTCCGGGAGGAATTTTTGGTTGGGGCTCGAGAACTAATACTAGTAGTAGCGAGGAAGGAACTCTAGGGGCCATAGACACAAAACAAGCAGACGGTTCTTTGAATGCCCGGCTTGAGCCACGGTCGGACATCACACCACCAGAGCCGTTTCTCTTCCGTACAGGCCCTACTATTAACTTTATCCCTGGAGAAGATATTACTGATACTGTCGATCAAGATAAAGTGATTGGGGCAAAATTGACAATCGTTGTCCACAAGGTTGATGGAGAGCCCAATGGTGAAAAAATGTTAAAAGTATCAGTCAATCAGGGTCGCTACAAGGCACCTAGTGGTTTGGAAACAAACGAAGATGATGGCATGGTGGAAATT
>JAIOSM010000376.1 GCA_021107575.1 Desulfobacteraceae bacterium
AATTAGAAGGTAAAAAAGCCATTGTAACAGGCGGCAGCAGAGGTATTGGGAAAGCCATTGCATTGATGTATGCAAAAGAAGGCGCAGATGTCCTTGTTAATTATCATTCAAATGATGCTGCTGCAAAAGAAACTGTTGCAGAGATTGAAAAACTTGGCCGTAAAGGCGTTGCTGTTGCAGCAGATGTTGCAATTTTTGAAAGCGCTCCGAACATGGTTGAAGAATGTGTTAAACAACTTGGCGGCGTTGATATACTTGTTAATAATGCAGGTGTTTCAAGACCATCCATGCTTCTTAAAATGAAAGAAGAAGATTGGGATGCCATAATAAATATTCATCTTAAAGCAGCTTTTAATACTTGCCAGGCAGCGGGCAGGCATATGAAAGAACAAAATTACGGCAAAATAATTAATGTTATTTCGACTGCTGGAATTTTTGGTACAATTGGTCAAATTAATTATGCATCAGCAAAAGCTGGAATTATAGGTTTTACTAAATCTGCATCAAGAGAACTAGGGCGTTATAATGTAAATGTAAATATTATCTGCCCTGGAATTACAAAAACTGAAATGACAGGCAAGCTTCAATCTGATGAAAAACTTCGTAAAATTTATGAAGCAAGAATTCAACTTGGTAGATTTGGAGAGCCTGAAGAAGTTGCTCCTGCATTTGTATTTCTTGCTTCTGATGATGCAAGTTATATTACAGGCCAGGTTCTTAATGTTGATGGCGGATATATCGGATAATAAATCAAAATTTAATATATTAGGAGGTTAACATGGCTTTAGAATGGATGCCAAGAGATGACGAACCAAAAGATCATTCTTTACACAGAAATCCCCACTGGGGTACAGAAGCACCATGTGCAGTTTATGAAAAAAAACCATTAACAGATCCTGAAGGGAAAGTTGTAGACGGATTATTTGTTTCATGGATTACTTTGAACAACCCAAAACAATTTAATTCTTATACCACTGATATGGTAAAGGGTGTTATAGCAGGTTTTGAAAATGCTTCTCTTGATAGATCAGTTGTTGCAGTAATTTTTACAGGTACAGGTCCCTATGCTTTTTGTACTGGTGGAAATACAAAAGAGTATTCTGAATTCTATTCAAGAAGATGTGATGAATATGGTCAGTATATGGAATTGTTCAACCACATGGTTGATTCTATATTAGCATGTAAAAAACCTGTCATTTGCAGGGTTAACGGCATGAGAGTCGCCGGTGGTCAGGAAATAGGACTTGCTTGTGATATTGCAGTATCTTCAGACCTTGCTATTTTTGGTCAGGCAGGGCCAAAACATGGTTCAGCACCTGCAGGCGGATCTTCAGACTTCTTACCATGGTACCTTTCCATGGAAGATGCAATGTGGAACTGTGTATCCTGCGAAATGTGGTCTGCATATAAAGTAAAACAAAAAGGTATGATTTCAAAAGTTGTACCTGTCTTAAAAGTAGACGGTGAATGGGTTCGAAATCCAACTGTCGAAACTGACAAATATCTTGAAAATGGTGAAATAGTTTATGGTGAGTCTAAAACTGGTCAGGCTTTTAAAGATGGAAGAGCATTTTTAAAACAACATCAGGCAAATGCAGATTTTGAACTTCTTGATAAAGAGGTAGATAAAATAGTCTGGAAATTTGCAAATCTTTTCCCAGGTTGCCTTATTAAATCCATTGACGGTATACGTCAGAAAAAGAAATTTTTCTGGGATGCTTTTAAAAGTGATCACAGACACTGGCTTGCAGCTAATATGTCCGGAGAAGCTTTCCTTGGCTTTGGTGCATTTAACACTAAAAGAATCACTGGTCAGGATACAATAGACTTTATTAAATTCCGTCAGAATGTTGCAGATTCAAGAGATTGGGACATGGACATGTTTGCAGAAGTTATGGCCAAACCCCAAAAATAATTAAGAATAATAAGTATTAATCAAGTATTAATATAAAACATCGTGGTTCAAAATAGAATCAATTTTGAACCACGATTCCTCCCATTATCTCTCCATTGTTATTCATTGTTAACAACTAAAACAAAATCATTTTTTTTTTAGTTAGAACCTGTTATACTTATTTTGTATTTTTAATCATCTATTGATTTCTTAACAATTTGTAAGGTATGAATTTAGTATAAATAAAGAACAATAGAACATTATACAGTTAGGGGGAGTACGTTGAGATATCTGGTATCTTTTTTTGCTATTCTCTGTATGTTTTCTTTAACAAGCTGTTCAGCACTTGTTTCATCTGCTGTGTCCGGTATGATGGATAACCTTTCCACAGCAATACTTAATAATAATGATCTGGCAATGGTCGAAACAGGAGCCCCGGCTTATCTTCTTATGATTGACAGCCTGGTCCTTGATAACCCTGATAATGAAGAAATACTTATCACTGCCTCATTTTTATATACTGCCTATGTTGATACTTTTGTTAATGATAAACCAAGAGCTCGTAAAATGTCGGACAAGGCACTTAATTATGCAAGCAGAGCTTTATGTTCAAGGAAATCTGAAGCTTGTTCATTAAAGAATATAGATTATGAACAATTTCAGACTATTATCAGCACGATGGGGGAAAATGATCTTCCTGCTCTTTACGCCCAGGGAAGCTCATGGGCAAGCTGGATAAAGGCTAATAGCAATGATTTCAATGCTGTTGCTGATATTTCTCGTATTGAGATAATTATGGAACGCATTGTTGCACTTGACGAAACTTATAAAGATGGTGCCGCGCTTTTGTATTTGGGCACTCTTGCTACTTTACTTCCACCTGCCCTTGGCGGCAAACCTGAAAAGGGGCGACAATATTTTGAGAGAGCCATCGAGATTTCTAAAGGCAAAAATTTGATGGTAAAAGTCATGTTTGCAAAATTATATGCAAGGTTATTGTTTGATCGCGACCTTCATGATAAGCTACTCAAACAGGTCTTAGATGAAGACCCTGATGTCCCCGGTTATACACTTGTTAATACATATGCTCAAAAGCAGGCAACAGAATTGTTAAAAAGTGCAAATGATTATTTTTAAGTTAATATGCTTTTCCAGACTGGAGAAAATTATGAAATTGTTATCTGTTAGAAGTCTATTTTTGGCCTTGTTTTTTATTTTCATTGCTTCAGATGTGTACTCTGTAACTCTTAAAATCGCCACAATATCTCCGGAAGGTTCCATGTGGATGGAAAAAATGCGTGAAGGTGCAAAAAAAGTCGCTGACCAGACAGATAACCGTGTTCGCTTCAAATTTTATCCCGGCGGTGTAATGGGTAGTGATAAGGATGTGGTTCGTAAAATGCGTATTAATCAGCTTCAGGGAGGAACTTTCCCCGGTGGTGGTCTTGCAACTTTTTTTAAAGGTTGTCAACTATATGGTCAGCTTATGAAATTTAATTCAATGGCTGAGGTAGATTATGTCAGAAAATATATGGATAAGTATATTGTTGATGGATTGGAAAAAGCAGGACTGATAACATTTGGACTGGCAGGCGGTGGATTTGCCTATATTATGTCAACTGAAGCCCCAATTGAGACTGTTAATGATCTGCGTAAGCAAAAGATTTGGATACCTGATAATGATGAATCATCCAAAGGTGCCATAAAAGCTTTTGGAATTAATCCCATACCTTTATCATTGGTCAATGTAAAACCCAGCATGCAGACAGGTGCTATTAATACTATTGCAACTACGCCTGTGGGGGCAATTATACTTCAATGGCATACCCAGGTGAAATATCTTACTAATATGCCATTTCTCTATCTCTACGCTGCCCTTGCAGTTAATAAAAAAGCTTTTTTGAGAATTTCAGAACCAGACAGGAAAATTGTAAAAACTGAAATGACAAAGGTTTTTCATGAAATTGGGACTCAGAACAGCATAGACAATATAAAAGCTCTGGAAGCTTTGGAAAACCGGGGTATTAAATTTGTTTCACCATCTAAAGAGGCCACGGAAGTATGGCGCGACAAAGCAAAAAGTGCTTCAGAATCGCTGGTCGAATCAGGCATCTTAACTCAAGCAGCTGTAGATAGCCTTGATAAATATTTAGCTGATTATCATTTAAATACAAATAAAGTAAATGAAGAATAAAATTATTACAGCTCTACATAGAATAGAAGACAGTATCCTTGTTGGTGTTTTGCTGTCCATGCTTTTAATGGCAGTACTACAGATCATCCTGAGGAATTTTTTCAGTTCCGGAATCATATGGGGTGATTCCATGGTGAGGATTCTTGTACTCTGGGTTGGTTTATTAGGGGCAATGGTTGCAACAAGGAATAATAATCATATCAATATTGATATAATATCACGGTTTCTTCCTGGGAATATAAAAACCATATCACAACTTGTAGTAGAGATCTTCGCAGTTTTTGTGTGTGCGGTTATGACATGGTTGTCATTGAAATTCGTACTAATGGAAATGGAGTATGAAATAATTGCATTTGCAAATGTGCCGGCATGGGTGTGCGAATCCATTATTCCCGTTGCCTTTGCTGTTATAACTTTTCGCTACGCCATATTATCAATAACAAGTTTTTTTAAATTAATAAGATCAAGATCTTAAATGATATATCTTTTTATATTTATACTTATTTTACTTGCTTTGCTGGGTGCACCTCTTTTTACCATAATTATTGTTGGTGCCATGGCAGGTTTTTATTCTTCCGGGATTGATCTTTCTGTAATTGCCATAGAACTTTATCGTATTTCCGATACTCCTGTTTTGCTTGCGCTTCCTCTGTTTACTCTCGCCGGTTATATTCTGTCTGAAAGTAACACTTCGCAACGTCTTGTAAGGCTTACCAGAGCATTTTTAGGTTGGATGCCCGGAGGTCTCGCTTTTGTTTCCTTTGTTATCTGCGCATTTTTTACTGCATTCACAGGAGCTTCCGGAGTTACCATAGTTGCGTTAGGCGCTTTACTTTATCCGGCTTTAAAACAGGCTGGATATAAAGAAAAATTCAGCCTTGGGCTCGTAACTACATCCGGGAGTCTTGGACTTTTACTGCCTCCATCTCTACCGTTAATTCTTTATGGTGTTATTGCACAGCAAATGGGAGCAGGACCTGAGTTCTCAATTGACGATCTCTTTATTGCAGGTCTGCTACCGGCATTACTAATGATTGTGATGCTTTCAGCATGGAGTCTGTGGGCTAATAGAAAAAACCCTATTCCATTAACAAAATTTTCAGGGACAAAACTTTTAGAAGCAATAAAAGAATCAGCCTGGGAAATCCCTTTGCCGTTTTTTGTACTTGGGGGGATATATAGCGGTTTTTTTGTTATTTCAGAAGCTGCTGCAGTAACTGCACTCTATGTAATCATCGTGGAAGTTTTTGTTTACAAGGAGATTAAACTTTCAAAGCTTCCAATAGTCATGCGTGATTCCATGGTCATGGTTGGTGGGATTATTTTGATATTAGGAGTTTCCCTTGCATTTACGAACTATATTATTGATATCCAGGGGCCTGCAAAATTGTTTGCGCTTTGCCAGACTTTTGTAACTGACAAATTGGTATTTTTAATATTATTAAATATTTTTCTTTTGTTTCTTGGTGCGATACTTGATATTTTTTCAGCTATTATAATAATGGTACCGCTTATTCTTCCTGTGGCAGTGAGTTATGGTATTAATCCTGTTCACCTTGGCATTATTTTTCTTGCCAATATGCAGATCGGTTATTTTACGCCACCTGTGGGCATGAACCTTTTTATTGCAAGCTACCGATTTAAGAAACCTATTATTGAAGTTTATAAAGCCACAATCCCTTTTATGCTTGTTTTACTAGGAACTGTACTCATCATTACATACTGGCCGCAGCTAAGCCTTTTTTTCCTATCCTGACACCACCGGTTCATTTTATCTGTATTCAAAATCATATACAGCAGATTATAAAGTATTAAAAAGTTTTTTTAATAATGATAATCCAGGCATAAAGGAAAAGACCGGATAATAGTAAAATCATGGGTGCAGGAATGTTATTGCTGTTATAAGTTACAGAATTGATAAAACAACCGCCGCTGCCACCAGAGCCACCAGAAGGTGAAGGGGTTGGAGGGGCAGGATCAGGGACAGGATTTGAAGCAGTTCCATTTGTTGCAAACCCACTGTTTGGGATAACATCGTCAGGTCCTTCTACATCTCCAAAAAAGGCAGTATAATTAATAAATCCATCATCGTTGCCAAGTACACTTAAAGGGATAGTAACAATAAAAGAATTATCATTAAAAACTATGGGAATGTCATCAATCAATTTACCATTTGAGTCTTTAAGAGCTATAAGACCAGGTTGAGCGTCAGGCATTAGCTCAAGGTAATAATCCATACCTATCTCAGAGCTTCCATTATAAAAATCTGATAATGCTGTAGTGCCGGTTGTTGAATCCTGATCAACGTCTAAGTCAATATACCCAAAAAGATCAAAAGAATTGCCTGTGTCAGTTTCAAAAACCGGGGAGGCAAAAGTACATGTCATATATAAGTATTGCGAATCAGACTCAACATTAATAGAAAGGATATCAATTTTAACCGCATTAACGCCAAATGTATCATTTGATAAATCCTGAACTATCTTTGCATATAGCAGGGGCGATGTTGCAATCAGTAAAAATCCTGAAACAAACAGGTAAATAATAAATGATTTTAAGAGTATTGATTTCATGTGGTTTATTGTCCAATTGTTAAAAATTTACCATAAGTGTCACTCTTTAGTTATTACTAATATTTAGCTTTGTCAACACGATTTTTTGTTATAAATATTACTTGTTTAAAAAAAATAAGTCTTGCTATGCGACATTTCATTTGGTATGTAAATTAAAAATTTGTAACTTCTTACAAAAAAAGCAGCTAATTGAGGAATTATGAAGAAGAAACCCTTATTTTTCACTACTCTGACGCTGATATTAATTGTCTTGTTTTTTGGAATAAAATATTCTTTAGAAGATAAAATATCATATACTGTCCCAAGACAGGTCAGATACAGCTTTACTCTAAAGAATGTTACAAATAGTGTTATCAGCAATATAAGATTTTTGGTTTACGCTCCGGTCAGGCATACGCCAACTCAATTGTGTAAAAACATTGACTCTTCACATCATTATGAACTTAATACGGACCAACTTGGGAATCAGATACTTTCTTATACTTTTATTGATCTTGCTCCCTATTCAACAATAATTGTAAAAATTAAAACAAGCCTTTTACTTTCTTCAGTATCAAATAAGATTGCTTTAGAAATAGATACTGCAGAGTTTTTAAAGCCTGAGCAATATGTCGAATCTGACCATGTTGATATAGTATCAAAGGCAAATTTTTTTAACACAAACAACAATCTGGAAACAGCAAGAGCCATCCATGAATATGTTTTCAACCATATAAATTATTCCGGGTATCTTAAAAATGAACAAGGTGCGTATTACGCATTAAAACAAAAAACAGGTGATTGTACAGAATATATGGACTTATTCACTGCTTTATGTCGGGCAAAAAATATTCCCTGTAAAAGAATTGGCGGTTATGTAAGTGACAAAAATTCTATGCTGAAAGTATCTGACTATCACAACTGGGTCGAATTTTACGACGGCAAAAAGTGGATATTGACTGATCCTCAAAAAAACAAATTCACAGAAAATAAAGATGATTATAAGGCAAACTATATTGCCACAAGGATTATAAGCTCGTCTTTTAAAAACATAATGGAAGATTATGACAAGTTTCGTATTATAGGAGATGGAGTCAAAGTAACAATGAACTTATAGAATTGACAAAATTCATAAGCTTGAGCAAACTTGGGGGAACTAATGAAAAAGGTTGTTATTTTTAAGAGATTTTTTCTATTGTTTTTTTTAATTGCAGCAATGCCATACACAGCCATTGCAAATTCCAACTGCGCTGAAGTGAAAATAGAAATAAAACAAGAACTGACACTGGAACGCCAGGCATTTGATGCGCATATGCGTATTAATAACGGTCTTACTCACACTGCCTTACAAAGTGTAAAAGTCACTATTACGTTTGAAGATGAAGATGGCAATCAAGTCCTTGCTACCAATGATCCTGATAATACAAATGCAGTTTTTTTTATACGTAAGGACTCAGGAGGAATATTAGATTTTGCTAATGGTGAGTGGAATATTGAACCTGTTGCTCCTGCGACCTCATCTGATCTCCATTGGCTGATTATACCGGCTCCCGGTTCAGCAGATGGTATTAAAAAAGGTAAGCTTTATTATGTCGGAGCAGTCCTGGCATATAGTATTGGCGGAGAAGAAAACACAATTGAAGTTACTCCTGATTATATTTTTGTTAAACCCTTACCCCAGCTAGAACTTGATTATTTTTTAGAAGAGAATGTGTTTGGCGATGATGCCTTTACACAAGAGATAGAACCTCCGGTTCCATTTACTTTAGGTGTCCGTGTAAAGAACTTTGGTAAAAACAGTGCAAATAATCTTAAAATTGATTCTGCCCAGCCCAAGATAGTAGAAAATAACCAGGGACTTGCAATAGGTTTTGAAATTGAAGAATGCCAGGTGAATGGGGTTTTATCTCCCAGTAGTCTGCTTGCAGACTTTGGCGATATTGAGCCTGACACTGCAGGTGTTGCAAGATGGATAATGACATGCAGTCTGTCAGGCAGATTTGTAGAATTTGATGCAATAGTAACCCATGCAGATGAACTTGGCGGCGAACTTACATCTTTGTTGAAACAAGAGAATCTCCATGCGCATTTATTAATAAAAGATGTATTGGTTGATATAGCAGGGAGGGATCAGGTGCAGGACTTTCTTGCAAAATATGGCGATCTTCTCCGCGTGTATGAATCTGAATGTACTGATACCATAGTCACAGATAAGTCACTTCAGTCAACCATAGACTATATAGAGACCTCGGGCACACAAATCATCTATAAACTCAACACACCGCAATCTGACGATTTTATCTTTATAAAACTTACTGATCCCAGACATGGAAACATGTTATTAAAAGATGCGATTAGAAATGATGGCAAACAGATTAAAAAAGTCAATGCCTGGCTGTCAAAGGAGAGAAAAGAAAACCCTGCGGACGGGTGGAACTATTATGTAAATATTTTTGATGTTAGTGCCACCGGGTTTTACAACTTAACTTTTGATGAGATGGCTTCTGTTCCCCATGCCCCTGTACTTCAGGCAATTCTTGATAAAACCGTGGCTGAAGAAGAGAGAATTTCTTTTATGGTTGAAGCATCTGACGCAGATGGAACTATTCCTGCCATCACTCTTCCTAATATTCCTGTGGGAGCAACCTTAACAGATGAGGGTAATGCCAGATCAATCTTTGACTGGACACCTTCCCGTGGGCAGGCCGGAGATTATACACTTACCTTTATTGCATCAGACGGAGAGCTTCAGGATAAAGAAATAACAAGAATAAGAGTTTTTCCTGCATCTGACAAAGATGGAGATGGCATGACCGATGAATGGGAACTCCTACATTTTGGTAATACAGATCGTAGCGGGGCAGGTGACTATGATAATGATGGAATAATGGATTATGATGAGTTCCTACTTGGAACAGATCCAAAAAGGCTTGATAATGCACCCTCTGTTCCTAAGATTCAATCACCACTTGATAACACTGATGTTACAGTAACAACTCCTGTGTTAACAATTGAAAATAGTATTGATGACGATGGAGATCCTGTTTTTTATGAGTTTGAGATATACTCTGATACATATTTTACAGACCTTGTAATTGACGCTGTAAATATTCCTGAAGATAATGATATAACATCATTCCAGATTACATCACCTTTAAATGACAACACATATTATTATTGGCGTGTCAGAGCAACTGACAATAATACTAAAAGCATATGGACTTATGGAAAGTTTTTTGTAAACACCGCTAATGAAGCTCCCGGCACGTCATATAACAGAAGCTATGCAGTAGACAGAGCTGGCAGTGATATTGAGATAGACACTCTAACTCCTTTATTTGAAATAACAAACAGCTTTGATCCTGATAACGATGATCTTTTTTATTCATTTGAGGTATATATTGATGAGGCAATGACAACTCTTGTAACTTCAGTTACAGATATTCCGGAAGGTGTTGATGGCAGAACTTCATGGCAAATAGATGTAGAGCTGACAGATGGCACTAAATATTATTGGCAAACAATAGTTACTGACGAGTATGGCTTAACCAACACTA
>JAIOSM010000451.1 GCA_021107575.1 Desulfobacteraceae bacterium
GCTCAAAAGAGAAGAAGAGACAAATCAAACTTTATTGTCTGGTGCAGGTCTTGTTCATATTGAAACTACATGTGACAAAGTTAAAAGAAAATTCAATGTAGAAGTTGCCATTGCTACTCCTAAAGTACCTTATAAAGAAACAATTAAAAAGAAAATACGGGTACAGGGTAAACATAAAAAACAATCAGGCGGTCATGGCCAGTTCGGAGATTGCTGGATTAACTTTGAACCGCTTCCCAGGGGTAAAGGGTTTGAATTCGTTACTAAGGTTGTTGGTGGTTCCATCCCTAAAAATTATATCCCAGCTGTTGAAACAGGTGTTAAAGAGTCATCAGCAAGAGGATTTTTAGCAGGGTATCCATGTACAGATTTTAGAGCAACTGTGGATGATGGAAGTTATCATTCAGTTGATTCATCTGAAATGGCATTTAAGTTGGCAGGCTCCCTTGCTTTTAAAAATGCAATTGAACAAGCTAAACCTGTCTTGCTTGAGCCTGTGATGAAGGTTTCTGTGGTTGTGCCTGATGAATATACCGGTGATATTATGGGTGATTTTAATTCACGTCGTGGTAAAGTACTTGGCATGGATTCAGAAGGAACCAAACAAGTTGTTAATGCACTTGTTCCCATGGCTGAGATGTTAAGATATGCCCCGGATTTAAACTCTATGACAGCAGCGAGAGGTACATTCTCCATGGAATTTGAGACCTATGAAGAAATGCCCCATGATTTGGCACAAAAGGTCATTGAAAAAACTAATGCTGAAAAAGCAGACAATTAAAAACTGCAAATAAGTTTTGTAGTTATATTTATCATAAAGACCTGTAATTATGATTCAAAACATAATTACAGGTCTTTTTTTTTTTATTAAATTATGTCATATCTTTTTTATAGTTTTTATTATTAAAACAAATAATGAATACAAGGATAGATATACAGGTGGATTATGGATTTAACTGATTTATCAAAATTAAATGCTTGTTTTAATCAAGGGATTAGAACTATTGATTCTCATACAGCAGGTGAACGAACTCGCCTTATTGTTGGAGGTGTAGGTGAAGTTCATGGTAAAACCATGATAGAGAAGCTTAATTTTTTTCAAAAGAATTTTGATGATGTTAGATGTAGATTAACAATGGAGCCAAGAGGACATACAGGTGTTCTTGCAGCCATGGTTACAAAAAATGTAACAAAAGATGCAAAGTTCGGTCTGATCTATATGGATGCGAAACGATATCCTTATTTGTGTGGGCATGCAACAATTGGTGCCGTTGCCAGCTTTGCCCGGGTAGGAATGTTAAGTTTTAAAGAAGGAGAAAATCTTGTAAAAATAGATACCCCCTCTGGAGCGATGGAAGCGGTTGGACATGTAGTAAATGGTGAATTAAAGTCAGTTTCCATTAAAATAGTCCCATCATTTGTTCTTGATATCAGCAAAACAATTGAAGTACCAGAATTTGGCAATGTAGTTGTTGATATTGTTTACGTTGGAGGTTTTTTTGCAATGGTTTCATCAAAAGAAATTAAAACAGAAATCGAATTAAAAAATAAACCATTCTTAACTGACCTTGGTATGAAGATTATTGATGCAGCCAATGATCAACTTGAAGTTTTTCACCCTGAGCGACCAGAAGTTAAAACAGTGGATGTTGTTGAATTTTATGACCCTGATGATGATAAGAATTTTAAAGGTAAAAATATGGTGATTTATGGTGAATCTAATGTAGACAGATCCCCGTGTGGTACTGGCACCGCAGCCAAGCTTACCCTTCTCCATCACAAAGGATTGCTCGATCTTAATCAAATATATACAAATTTTAGCCCATTAGGGACTTCCTTTGAAGCAAGGATTGTTAAAAAAGAAAAAATTGGAAAATTTAATGGGATTTCAGTTGAAATAAAAGGAATGGCACAGGTTACAGGAATTCATAATTTTGTATTAGAAAAGAGTGATCCCTTTCCAAAGGGGTTTATGATTTAATGATATTATTTAATGGAAAAATTCATACTCAGGATGCAAACAAGCCTTTTGCTGAAGCAGTTTATATAATTGATAACAAAATTGTTAAAGTTGGATCAAATAAAGAAATCAGAGCAGCAGTGAAAAATATAAAAGATATTAATCCTATTGATCAGGTTGACCTCAAAGGGAAACTGGTATTACCCGGATTTACAGACTCTCATTTTCACTTTTATGAGTGGGCAATAAATTATGATAGTGTTGATTTATCAAAGGCTTTTTCATTTAAAGAAATGGAACAGGCATTAATCGCCAAAGCCAAAAAAATTAAAAAAGGAAAATGGATTTTAGGTAATGGCTTTAATGAATCAGATTGGCCTGAAAACAGAATGCCAGATAGATTTGATCTTGATAAAATAGTACCTGACAATCCAGTTTGTATATGGAGATGTGATCTTCATGTTGGTGTTGCAAATTCACTTGCTCTTAAATTTGCAGGGATAAATTCAAACTTGACTGATCCGCCTGAGGGGAAAATATCAAGAGATTCAAGTGGTGAGCCAACAGGAGTTTTAAGAGAGCTCGCATTAAATCTTATTAAGAATGTAGTGCCAGTACTTAGTGAATTTCAAATTTTATCTAACATGGAAAAAGGGATTTGTGACATTCATGCGCTTGGACTTACTTCGATTCATGATATCCGCCTGATGGGCGGACTTGATGGTGCAGATTCATTAAAAGCCTGGCAAAAGCTTAATGAACAAAACAAACTAAATATCAGATGTCATGTTTCTTTACCTGGGGAAATGACAGATCAGGCAGTGGCCCTTGGTTTAAGAACAGGATTTGGCGGTGATAAATTAAAAATCGGTCATCTGAAATTTTTTGCTGATGGCGGCATGGGTGCCAGAACCGCCTGGATGCTTGAAAAATATCTTGATGCTGAATATGGTATGCCATTAACTTCTATCAATGATATTGAAAATGCTGCGCTAAAAGCAGATGCAGCAGGTTTGAGCATAATGGTTCACTCCATAGGTGACAGAGCCAACAGAGAGATTGTCTCAATGTTTGAAAGAATCGAAAAAGTAAATCCAATAAGACAAAAAATTCCTCACAGGATTGAACACGTTCAGATGATTAGGCATGAAGACCTTGAAAGAATGGGGAAACTTAAAAGTATAACAACATCATGTCAGCCCAATAATTTAAGTCTGGATATTTCAATGATTGAAATGAGTGTGGGAGAAAAAAGCCAATATACTTATATGTTAAAAAGTATTCTTAATAATAGATTGCCTTTAATTTTGAGTTCTGACGCACCTGTATGTAACCCAAATCCTTTTACAGGGATATATTCTGCTGTAACTCGTAAAAGAATGAATAAGACACCTGAAAATGGCTGGTATATAGAACAGGCATTAACCGTTGAAGAAGCTGTTAAAGGCTATACAATATCTCCTGCGATTGCAGCAGGCGTGGACAGTGTGTTGGGAAGTATATCCATTGGAAAATTTGCAGATATAATAGTTCTTGAAAAAGATATCTATTCTATTGATCCTGACCAAATTGCAGATACTAAAATTGACATAACTATTTTTGATGGAAATATAGTTTATGAACGATAAAAAGATGTATACAAATCTTAAATATCTACAGATGATCTTTGATAAATCTGCCGACGGATTGATGATTTGCGATAATAAAGGGCATATTCTTAAACTTAATAAGGCAGCAGAAAGATTAAATGGTATTAAAGCATCTGATGTTCTTGGAAGAGATGTTAAATCTCTTGTTAAAGAAGGAAGTATTGATAGATCAGCCACTCAGGAAGTGCTTGAAACAGGACGGAGTGTAAGTGTTATTCAAAATACAGAAAAATCCGGGTACACTCTCTTCGTTACCGGAACACCAGTATTTAATAAAACTGGTGACATTTGTTTTGTAATTATAAATGAACGGGATATCACTTTAATTGAGGATATGCGGATAAAACTTGAACAAGCCAGGCAGGAATCCGAAAAAATCAGAGATGAACTATCTGAGCTGAATCTTCTCGAATTAAAAGATAATAATATAGTTGCTCAAAGCGACTCTATGAAACATACTTTAAAACTTGCATTAAAATTATCTAAAATAAATGCATCAAACATTCTTATTCGGGGAGAATCTGGAACTGGTAAAGGGCTTTTAGCTAAGTTCATCCATAAAAACAGCCTTAGAAAGAATAAACCGTTAATACAAATTAATTGTGCTGCTTTGCCTGAAAACCTTCTTGAAGCAGAATTGTTCGGGTATGAAAAAGGTGCTTTTACCGGTGCAAATGAAAAAGGTAAACCAGGTCTTTTTGAAATCGCTTCAA
>JAIOSM010000243.1 GCA_021107575.1 Desulfobacteraceae bacterium
CATCTAGGGCTGCCAAAATCCCAAAGAGGAAAATGATCATATATCTGATTATTTTTTACTGCATCCACCATAAGATCGTGTTTAATACAGTATTCATAGAAATCTGAAGCCGGGCAGGACAAAAACCCTGAAATAAATATTATATCCGGGTTTAAATCCATGAATTCTTCTTTTGATATAGTGATACCGGGTTTTCCTTTTCTGGTAATTTGTTTGTTCAGGCATGTGCCGCCTGCGGCCTGGACAAGATTTGTCTCAAATCTTTCAGCATTCAAAGCAAACAAAGGATATCCCATGGCATAATAAACTGTTGGCCGTTCTGCATTTCCAGCTATGGATTTAATTAAATTGAGCCTTTCATTGATATATTTTTTAAGAAGAAGACCATTCTCAACCTGCCCTGTTTTCTCAGCAAAGCGATCAATAATGCCTCCATAGGCTTCAGGAAGTTGAACAACATCATGGAATTCTTTAAGGTAATCAGTTTCAATGAGATCAAACCATAACTCTGATATTTTTTCAGGGTCATTGGCGCCAATGCAAACCATTATTGCATGCAGCATTTCAAAAGCCCTGGTAGTTCTATATCCACCAAAGAATCCATGTTCATCATAACGATTTGGAGATAAGTTGCCGTCTATATCTGGTTGTTTCCCGCATTCACAAACTGCATCAGGCATTGCCGCAATTATTCTTGAACCCATTGGACCAAAAAATTCCCTTGTGATGACGATCTCATTGCAATCAGGACAGTGTGTGTTGAGCATATCAGTACCGGGTGAATTAAATAAGTAAACATAGATTAATTGTTTTTTTAATTTTGCACAAAGGGCTTCAGATTCTTTGATAGTTGGTTCATGCTCAATATCTGCTTCTCCAAATGGGATAAAACGCATAACCTGAAAAGGTATATTTTTTGACAAAGAAGTTACAAAATCAGCAACCTGATAAATTTCATGCTCAAAACCTTTCATGTGGATGGCTGCCACCTCCACGTGGACTCCTGCTTCAAAAAAACGCTTTAAGTTTCTCAACACCGGTGCAGAGGATGGGACACCGCATGACTTATACGGTTTGTCTGAAAAGCCTTTCATGCCGATATTTACAAAATCAGTATATGGAATAAGTTGCTCCAGAGCTTTTTCAGTAAAATAACCATTAGTTGAAAATCCTACCAAAAGATCATTTTCTTTTGCAAGTTTAGCAAGAGTCATAAATGTAAAAAAAGAGACTGAAGGATCATTAATACAAAAAATAATGCCCTTGCAATCTTCTTTAATTGCTTTTTTAATTACTTTTTCAGGTGGCATTGCTTTTAATGTTGCTGATAGGGTTTCAGTACCGGCTGCAAGGATTTCTGAGATACAACCTTTACAGAAAAAATTACATCCAATTGATGAAACCTGAAGAAACTTATGGTTAGGATAAAAGTGCAGCGTTGGTAAGGTTTCAATGGAGATGGGGAACAAGGTGGAATAGCTGTTGGGATAGCGTTCTTCAATAATTCCATTTTTATTAGTATACATCCTGCATCCGCCAAACTCACCTTCCTCTATATTACAACCTATTTCACAAATTTCGCATTTCATATCTATTATTCCTTTGTTATATGAATCCAGAATCCTTTATCTCCATGGGTGATATCATATTTTTGGACATTTGATTGTTCAACAGCTTTTTTAATTCGCTCTATATTTTCCGGAGTCAACTTGCCTTTACCTTTTTTGGAAAAGCTGTCATTTTTTTTTGCCATTTCTTCAAAAATAGCTTCTTTTAGTTCAGCATTTCCAAATCCGCCACCAATATATGTTTTGCCACCAGGTTTAAGCACCCTTAATATTTCATTAAAAGCTTTGATTAAATCATCCCAGAAAAATATTGATCCGCGGCTGATTATCAGATCTGCAAAGTTGTCTTCAAAGGGCAATTTTTCAGCTTTACCTATTACTGCAGCAATACGACCTTCAAGGTCCTGGTCTGCAATATTATTTACTGCTATTTTGAAACTGTGTTTTGAAGCATCCATGGCATTAATCTGTAAATTGGTTATGCGGGCAAGAGCAATAGAAAGAGCTGCAGGTCCGCTCCCAATATCAATACAATTTCCATCTGTAATGTTGAATTTCTCTTTAATTTGACCTGCAATCAAAGGATAAATCGGTACAAAAACTGTTTTTGAAATTTCATCCATACTCTTTGCAACTTCTAAATCCTTTTCATCATCTTTATACGGGTTATCATAATCCATTATATTTTCCTTTTTTTGTTTCTTATTCAGGCTGTTCTAATAATTCACATATGTGTTCTTCTTTTATACAGGGCATACAAAATTTAATAGTTTTACCATTTTCTTTATCATTGACTGATAAAATTTTTACACCAATATCATATGTTTTTTCTAAATTTATTTCTGTCATAATCTTATGAGTTTCTCCAATTGCCACCATGGTTCCATTGCTCATCAAGGCAACCCTATCAGCACAGATTAGAGCATGATTAGGAAAATGGGATGTCATAATAATTGTTAAACCTTTTCTTGCAAGTTTGCGAATCATTTCAAGAACCAGAGCCTGATTTTTAAAATCAAGGAACGAAGTCGGTTCGTCCAATAATATCACTTCAGGCTCCTGAGTCAATGTCCTTGCTATAAGGACAAGCTGTCGTTCACCTCCACTGATCTCAGTGTATCTTTTGTCCTTTAAAGCTAAAACACCCATGCTTTTAAGACTTTTTAATGCTATACCTCTATCCTTATCTGACGGAGATTTAAACATCCCAAGATGTGGACCTCTTCCCATGAGAACAACATCCAGCACAGAATATGGGAACGGGGTTGTGTGTTCTTGAAAAACAACACCAATTTGCTTTGCGATCTGGATTGTCTGCATCTTTTCTATTTGTTTGCCGTTTAACAGGATACTTCCATTTTCAAGAGTCTGATCACCATGTATGCAATTTAACAGAGTTGTTTTCCCACAACCATTAGCACCCAAAAGGCATAATAGTTCACCTTTAAAAATATCAAGATTTATATCATGCCAAACCAATTGTTTACCATATACAAAAGATGCATTTAATATCTCAATTACTTTTTCCATTAAAACCAGCCTCCTTTTGAACGCCTCAACAAATAAGCAAAAAACGGTGCGCCAATAATTGCAGTTAATATGCCCAGAGGAATTTCAGAGGAAGTCATAGCTCTTGCAAAATTATCAATAATAAGCAGATAACATGCACCAACAACTATTGTAACGGGCAAAAGAACCTTATGATCCGGACCTACCCACAATCTGCAAATATGTGGAATAACAAGGCCAACCCACCCGATAATGCCGCAAACAGAAACAGCTGCTGCTGAAATCATGGTAGTACAGATAATTATTATTACCTTTAAAAGCTCTACTTTTGTACCCATTGCCTTGGCTTCCCTGTCTCCCATTGACATGAGATTTATACGCCATCTAACAAATAAAAGACCGATAATTCCGATAACTATTGGCGGACAGGTTATGAGTATGTCTTCCAATCTCACTCCACCGAAACTCCCCATGATCCAGAATACAATAGTTGGAAGTTTTTCTTCAGGATCTGCAATAAATTTTATTAAAGATATAAGAGCCATAAAGAACGAAGATACAACTACTCCGGAAAGCACGAGCATAAGTAAAGGAGTTGTTTTATAAACCCTGCTGATACAATATGTTATTACAACAGCAAGGGTTCCAAAAAAAAATGAAGCTGTCTGGATGATTATTGTCCCGCTGTCTATTAAAATTGCCAAAGCAGCGCCAAAACCTGCTCCAGAAGAGACCCCCAAAAGATATGGACTTACAAGCGGATTATTAAACATCCCTTGAAATGCTGCTCCGCTTATTGAAAGTCCTGCTCCCACCATCATGGCCATTAATGCTCTGGGTAAACGAATACGTATGACTACAATTTCCACAGCATCTGTCCATGTCTTTTCCATGGGGATAAAGAAGAATATCTTTGAGCAGAGTACTTTTAGCAAAGTTACAGGATCAATAAACAAACGCCCGACAAATAAAGATATGAAAAATATCAGCAAAGGCATGGCTATTAGAATAATTAATTTTTGTCGGGTCATACTTCTCTATCCTTTACTTTCATAATTAGCATCCCAGCCTCTTAAAGCGTGTTCGGCATCTTTAGTGGACAAGTCATAATCATAAAATTCCTTAAAATATATTTTTATCTCCTTTACCATATCAATATCAGCAAACTTTTCAGGGACAATCTGTTTGGCTAACCATAAAAGATAAACAGGTCTGCTGCTTCCTTTATCAAGAAAAAATACACTTGAAGGAATTCTATGAACCCTGTTATTTTTCACTGCGTTCAAGACAGCCCACCCGGCATCCTTATAAATATTATTAATCACTTTACCGGGATTTCTTCCATGGTTATCAATAATTATCACATCCGGGTTCCAGCTAATTATCTGCTCAAGGTTAACTTCAGGGAACCTTGCCCCGCGGATATCTTTAGTTACACACGTTCCTCCACATATGTTTATTGCAAAGATCAGAGTGTTACCTGCCCATGTGGCAAGAGGATTAGTACCCCAACTATTGCCTATATATACTCTGGGTCGTTCTTGTGCAGGAATGTCTTCTGTACGTGACCTGATAAGTGTTATTTTTTCATCATAATATTGACACCATTTTTCTGCTTTTTTTATCGCCCTACCCCCCAAAAGATTGGCAAGGGATTTTACGGCATTTTTCTCGCTTCCAATGGCTTCATTAAAACTATTTGATTTTCTGTTTGGTTGATAAGTATAGACTGGAATTAAAGCTTCTTTAAATTTTGCAATTGCATTTGGCACATTATAATAAATAACAACATCAGGAGCTATTTTAATAAATTCTTCAATATTGATACGGGCTTTTGGATTTATATTAGCAATCGAACTTGAATAATTAATCAAGTCCGGATTAGTCAAATTGGCAAGTGGATATGCGGTTCTATGGTCTTTTCTTATTTCACCTATCTGATCTTTTCCACCCAGCATAAAAACCATCTCATAGCTGGAGCCGGGCATACAGGCTATTTTTTTTACTTTTAATGGAACCTTTACTGCTCTGCCGTAATTATCAATTACAATTCTGGTTCTGCTGTCCTGAGCCCCAGCAAAAGATTCACATAAAAGGCAATCTATCGCGAGTATTGCAATTGTAAAATAAAATAAACTTTTTATTACTTGTTTCATTTGTTCTCCTTTTTACTTTGGATTCCTGAATGAGAGGAAAATATATAAGCCCAGAACCAAAATCATTAATGCGTAAATTGTGAAAAAAAATGTATTTAAAATATTTTTTGTAATAATAAGATTAACTCCAATTTTGCCATCTTTAATGATAAACCCTGTCAAAGTTACCTGGAGAGAACAATATCTCAAAGGTGCAAGCATGATCACCTTTTTTGTTTCAAGTAATTGTGATTCTGTAAGATATTTTGAATCCTTAAAAAGAGATATCTTTGCAAAGTTATGCTTTCGATTCATATTCTTCCTTGTCATCAGAGTGCGTTGTTCATCTTTATCTGCTTTTAAAATATTGATATCATCTTTAAATACAACTTCTGCGACTTCAATTTTGTATTGATTATTAAAAATAATGCTTTCATCAGGATAAAGGATAACATTACTCTCTTTTGATCCAATAACCAGAGTTAACCCATGACAGGTAAGAACAATTATAAACAAACAATGAAGAATAAAAAAAAGCCACTTTTGTAACGCCTTAGATTTCAAGGCTATATTGATCTGTTTTGTAAAGCTGCAGAATAAAGCATTAATAAAAAGCAAGGCTGCACTGCAACAAAGCAGAACAAACCAAATCACCAAAACAGGTGTTTCTGACCATGTACCACTGAACCAGTCAAAAATATGGATTTCATTCATCATCTTAAAATCAGATTTGTACAATCGACTCAAATAAATTCCTGTTCCCAACAGAAAAATCATAAAAATAAGATTGTAAAATGCAAATTTTATGGAGCTCAATTTTTGAATCATATTAATTTCCTTTTAATGAAAAAAAATCATCCACAGAGCAAAACACCCGGGCAAAGATCCTGTTATTGTTTTTAGCAAATTATCTTTCCCCAAAGCAGGAGGCATATGACATGCAAGCATTACCAACAAAAACAGCATGGATGCTTTAAAAAAACCATGGCTCCATAACCAGGATTCTCCAAACCAGTTCAGGCACCATAATGATCCTGACCATTCACTGCAAAGATAGACAAAAGTCCCGCTCAGCAGATAAAGCCTTGCTGTTCTGGATGCTGAATCATTCTCATCTTTTTTTACAAAAAAATAAGAAAGGCACAAAATCATGGCATGGGCAAAAAAGGCTGCAGACATAAGTCTCAGGTTAAAAAACAACATGACCCAGATATTGTCATACATATAATAGTCATCATTGAGAACAATTGGTTTTCCAATTTGAAGAGCCAGAATAAGCAGAATGATAATTGAGGCGACTAGTGGAAGACTCTTTTCCCTTGACGTTTTTACCAGTAAAGCCAGGATAAAGACAATATAAAAACTTGCTTCAAAGGCTCCAAACAGAGGAGGTCTTTTGGTGATAATAACAATATATATCAATCCTGTCAGGCAAGCCACAATCCCAAGTATATTGAAACCCTTTGCAATACCTGGTTTTTTCAACAAAATAAAAATCAATTCGCCAAAAAACAATATGAACATGACTGAAAAAACAGCCAATGGAAAAACCTGTATCATTGTTAACAATCCTTTATTATATAATTTGGAAGAAAGAACTTTTTTGTTGTATTAATATTAATTTCGCTGGTATCTGTATCGTAAAGTTTTGAGATATTTTTCTGGATCATAACCGATTCAGTGCTACCCTGAACCATTATGTTACCGTCTTTTATCATAATGACATCATCTGCAAAAATTGCTGCCATATTCGGATCATGCATGGAAGCTATAATGCTGAGTCCCTTTGATCTGCACAGGTTTTTAATAGAGGACAACAAATGATATTGATTGTTAAAATCAAGATGATTGGTCGGCTCATCAAGCAGCATAATTTTTGTTGCCTGGGCAAGAGCCCGTGCAAGAAGAGTGATCTGACGCTCTCCACCTGATATCCGGTTAAAATTCTTTTCAGCAAGATTTTCAGCATTTAACTCTTTTAAAGCATTAACAGCAATTTCATAATCATTTTCATCAGGACTTGCAGCGATCTTTAAAAATGGAGCTCTGCCCATTACAATGACATCAATCACTTTGTAAGGAAAAATATCCAGGTGCTCCTGAGGTACGAGAGATATCTCTCTTGCAATATCATTTCTGGAAAAAGAGGCAATATCTTTATCATGAATCAGAATCTGCCCTGAAACAGGTGTTAAAATTTTGTTAAGGCAGTGAATCAGAGTGGTTTTTCCTGACCCGTTTCTCCCCAATACTGCACAAAATGATCCTGCCTCAGCCTTAAAAGAAATATCATTTAAAATATTATCTCCATTGTAAGCAAAACAGAGAGAACGGCATTCAAGTATCAAATCCATCCTGATCCCCTGTTTTTAAACATGAGATATCCGAAAATCGGGGCGCCGGTAAGTGCAGTAATAATCCCAACCGGGATTTCAGCCGAGGAAATACTTCGTGCTACAGAATCTGCAATCAAAAGAAAAAGACCACCCATGAGAGCTGTCACAGGAATCATCCGTTCATGTTTAGGTCCGACAAGAGTTCTTGCCATATGAGGAATAATCAAGCCAATCCAGGATATCTGCCCGCAGGTTGCTACAGATGCCGCCACCATAAATGAACTTGCTGTAATCAGAATTATTCTGAAAACAGAGGGATCCATGCCTAAAGATTTTGCCTGTATATCACCAAGAGAAAGAATATTAAGCCTGAATCGAAGGGTTATAAATAGAATAATTCCAATTAACGCAAAAATTCCCATGACCAATACATTGTCCCAGGTTACACGACTCAAGCTTCCCATAACCCAGAAAATAATGCTTGGCAGCGCTTCAAAAGGATCTGAAAAATATTTCAAAATCATAAGTAAAGCATTGAAAAACGAAAGCACTACCATGCCTGCCAGTACTAAAACTATTACAGGTTTTATTGCGATTACCTTTGCAAGGGAAACACTCATTGAAACAGCTAAAATTCCAAACATAAAGGACATTACATGGACCAGTGCAAAGGATTGAAAAGGAAGAGCAAGACCCAAAGCTGCACCAAATGTACATCCTGCGGAGACACCAAGGATATTGGGCGATACCAATGGATTTCTAAATAAAGCCTGGTACACAGCACCTGACACAGCAAGACTTGAACCTACCAAAATTGCCATTACACATCTTGGCAGACGTATCCAGAAAAAAACCAGTTCCTTGGATAAAAGTTCTCCTTTTGATTCCAAACCATAATAAAAGTTTAAAAGCATAGTAAAAATTTCAGAAAAACTGATATTTACCCTGCCTGATATTCCCGCCACAATAAATGCAACTATTAAGGCAGCACTCAGCAGATAGATAAGTCCTTTAGATGTAAAAAATAGTTTCAATTTTGTTAATACACCATATCATCAATTTTGCCACCCATCTGTGTCAATGTTTTCCCAAACAAGTTTAAATAAAATGCATCTGCTATTTTTTCAAATTCAATCTCTGAAAATCTTTCAGGATAAACCTTGCAGGCAAGCCAAAGGCTTGCAAGCACAGACATTGGCGAAGGAAAATCCCAGGGCGCAAGACTGGATGGACATCTGTAAACAGTTTTCTCAGATACAGCAGCAATCTTTTTAAGAGCTTGATTATCGAGCCTTTTGGTCTCACTTTTTTTCATATGTTGAGAAAACACCATAATATCCGGATTCCATTTTATTAACTGCTCCGGAGAAATATCCTGAAAATAACCGCTTAAATCATGGGACACATTTAAAATTCCTGCTTTATTGAAAATTTCATCTTGAAGCATATCTTTGGTAGTAGTACTGAAAAGACCTCGGGAAGATGCAAAATATCCGGTTTTCTTTTCTGCAATTGATAATCCAACAAGGCGTTGCTCTAAAAGGCTTGTCATTGTATCCATTTGTTTGACCACCGACTCTGCTTTTTCAAGCTCTCCAGCAGCATTAGCAATAAGACGTATAGATTCTTTAATAGTTTCAAATGTTTCAGGGAAAATGATAATTGAAGGGATGCCTATTGAATTAAGCCTGTCTGCCAGAGAAAGTCCATCTTTTTGTGTATAAAGAATCACAAGATCAGGCTTTAAAGAGACCAATGTCTCAAAATTTATCCCCATTGCCTTTGATCCAATACCTTTAACATCTGTAATCCCAGGGAAAACTGCCAGAGACAATCTGTCCCGCTTTGATGTACTGTCAACTCCTATAAGCTTGTGCTGCAATCCTAAAGAAAGCATACAAAGAGTCGAAGGTTTGAATGTAGTGACAATCTTTTCCACAGAACCTTTTATTATGACCTTGCGGTCAGCCATATCAGTTATTGTTCGCGCATTTGTTTCAGCGGCAAGTAATAATCCGAGAATAAAAAATCCTGATATTGCTATCAAACAGGCAGCATACTGAAAAAAAGATTGTTTATTTATTATCTTATGTTTCATATTCATCCTTGTACGTGTGACCTTCAGGTTAATTTTTAAATTTTATCCTTTAAACAAGTTCAAACAGAATATTAATGCTCAGAGTTACAGGAGTACTAAAAAGAGAGGCTGGTGGTCTTGGGAAAGGGGCTGCCTTTCTTATTGCTTCAATTGCTGCGTTATCTAAACTTTTATTCCTTGAACTTTTAATAATTTTTAAATTTGACATGCTCCCATCTTCAGTCAGCACAAACTGAACTTTGACTCTTCCCTCAATATGTCTTGACTTTGCAAATTCAGGATATTCTTTAAAACTATTTACTCTTAAATTCAGCATTTCAAAATATTCTTTTGCAGTCGTAAACTGAATCACAGGATTTGCAAGCTTAAGTCCGGGCATTGAATAACCTGCAACATCCATATTATCCGGCAGACTCGGAAGATCAATCTGTTCACAGGTCTGATCTTTATTATTAAGAGTATCAATCTGGACATGAGGGATAATCATTTTTTGCATTTTTACATTTTGTGTATCAGGAACTTTTGGTGGTGTTTTTCGCATCCTGGGCTTTGGAATTACTCTGTAATTGGGCTTGGATATCTGATGCATGGATAATTCAATATAGGAAACTGCACGACTCTCATAAATTCCTGCAACATGCAAAAAAATAATAATATGAACTCCACAAGATATTAGAATAAATCCCTGGAGCAACCAGTTAGGTTTCATCTCCACTATTTCCATGACTCCCTGATTAAAGCCCTTTTTCAGTAGCCAGACACAGCTTGGATGCTCCGGCAGCCTTGGCAATATCCATAACTCTAACTGCTTTGTTTAAGATTACAGTTTTATCTGCTTTTACAACAACAAGTCTGTCTGTATCATTGCCAATCATATCCTTAATTCTGGTGTAAAGCTTATCAATTGGGACTTCCTTATCAGCAATATAAGTTATTCCTGCTTTATCAACAAAAATAGTAATTTCCTGTTTTATCTGAGGTGCTGATGCTTTTGCATTGGGAAGTTTGATTTTTATCCCTTCTTCCACAATAAAATTGGTGGTAAGCATAAAATATATCAATAAAAGAAAAACAATATCAATTAATGATGTTAGCGGAGGCTGTATTTGATAACGATTTTTTCTGGATTTAAATGCCAGCATATCAAATCACCTTGTTTGCAATGGACTTTAAAAAAAGAATAGATCCATTCTGGAGTCTTGCCTCATACTTGTCCACCTTGGCAACAAGATAACTATGGGCCGCCATTGTTGGTAATGCCACAGCAAGCCCTAAAGCTGTAGTAAGCATTGCCTCCCATATGCCTCCAGCCAGAACAGCAGCATTTACCTTGCCACCCATCTGTTGAATCACCATAAACGCCTTGATCATACCCATAATTGTTCCTAAAAGGCCAAGCAAAGGAGCGATGTTGCCTATGGTAGCAAGGGTTTGAATATAGGATGACAAATCTCTGACTTCTGTTTCTGTTGCATTCACAATAACAGACTCAAGAACATGATTTTCCAGATGCTTTGCATCAATGGCTTTATAAAGAACCCTTCCCATGGGGGAGTTACTCTCCTGCGAAATCTTAAGTGCTTTATCCACATCACCCTTTGTAAGCAATTTTGATACTTTTACTTCAACATCCTTGCCTCTGTTCCGGTTTATTGCATATCTGATAATCCGTTCAAAAAATATCGCAAGTACCAGTACAGAACAAAACAATATTGGGATAACCAGTATTCCGCCTTTTGATAAAATTTCCAGCATTTATTTCTCCGTCAGCATTACTTCTAATAATTTATAAATATCAGTTCCAGCTCTCAGTTCCAGCTATTACATTCACATCAACAAAATCAGGCATACCATCAAAATCAAGATCTTTTTCCCGTTTAACAACGGCCTGAGTTTCATCGTATTCTTCCCATAGATCCGGCTGACCATCCAAATTAGTATCCTCCTCAACAATCTTTAAAACCCCTTTGTTATAAAAATACCAAAGATCAACCATTCCATCTCTGTTTTTATCTTCTTCCGCTCGTATTGGAACTTCTTTATCATCATAAAACCAGGTAATTACAATTGTGCCCTGATCCATTTCTTCAAGCTTTTCAATAGCTCCGGTATTATGATAATACTCAACACAATCTATGATACCGTCGGAATTATCATCCAGCTCTTTTTGCTTTAAAATAGTATTTGCATAAAATAATTTTACATCTATATTCTTATCTGCATTGATATCCTGGGAAAGGATCATAGACCAGGCAGGATTATCATAGACTTGAGCAGTTTCAAAATACCCGTCAAAATTAAGATCGCTTATGAGCTTTTTTCTATTCTGATTCTTATCAAAAAAGACTTTTACATCAGGCTTCCCATCCTGATTTTTATCAATAAGATTTCTTATAATTATATTGTTTTTTATTAAAGAAATAGTTTCAAAAAAATCATTTCCATCATTGTCACATTCAATTTTATAAGGTTTACCAAGCTTAAAATACATGATCCGGTCAATCTTCCCATCTCTACTTGAATCTTCCTTGGTTTTTACAAGTAGACCTGTGTCATCAAAAAAAGCGAAATAGTCGAATTTACCATCAAAATCAGTGTCCTTTTGTCTACTTGCTAAAAGACCGTTTGAAAATTTTGTCCAGACGTCAAATTGATCATCAAAATCAGTGTCTTTTCGCTGCTCTATTGGGACACCTTTTGACAACAATGTTATAGTGTCCGGCTTTCCATCTTTGTTCTGATCCTGTTTCTGTTCCACAGGCATTTGATTCTCAAAAATAGTCCAGACATTTACTTTACCATCATTATTTGTATCTTTTGTAGAAGATGTCAGTACACCATTTTTATAATAGTAATGGATATCAAATCGTTTATTATTGGTTGAATCCTTTTTAATCACACTGATCTGCTCGTTTTTATTAAACAATGTGACCTGAATCAAATTACCGGTCGAATTTAATCTTTCCTGGCAAACTCTTTTTTGATTTTTAATGTAGTCAATGCAATCTATTCTTCTGTTATTATCAGTATCTCTATCAATCCTGTAGGGTTTGCCGTCTTTATACAACTGAACCCTTTCAGAATAACCGTCATTATCTTTATCAATCTCTACTTTTAAAATGGTTCCGGCATCATTATAGATAAGCACCTGATCAATCTGGCCATCTTTATCCAAATCTTTCTCTATCCGTTTTTCTGCCAATGCCGTGTCAGATAATGAAAAGCAAACAATAGTAACAAAAAAAAGACAAAAAATTATTTTAGCTTTATTAAAATTTTTCATTATTTTTTTCCAATAGCTATATTATAGTTATACATAGAAATTTTATATGATTTTTAGTTATTTTTGTCAAGCATGATCAATATTTTCTTTAAATACAAACTATAAATTACTATTTCTTACTTTTTGTATTTTTTGCAAAACTTCTGTTGGAAAAATGAAACAAGTCATGGGCAATCTTCCGAATCCCAGGTGAACAGTCTGCATGACAAAATTCTCTGTCAGCAGCAAACTCTTTCCAGAACGGTGGCAAACAGTCAAGGCGTGTTGCCATCCCTCCATCTTTGTCCTCAACAACATAAAGAACAGTCTTGATGCCTGAATTTATGATTCTGGTCAGGCACATGGGACAAGGCTCCACTGAAGTGACTATAATAAGGTTTTTACATTCTCTTGGATTGTTGCCTTTTTGGTTTCCACGGCTTTTTTTCAGCCTCTCTTCATAACGATTGAGAAGATCCATTTCAGCATGGAGATCACTTCGAAAATGGGGTGCAAATTGACGATTCCTACCAATCTCCACAACTTTACCAGTTGTGCTGTCCACAAGGCATGCGCCAATGCCTCCTGATCCGGCTTTCAAAGCTGTAAACGCCAGGTTTACTACTATCAATCCATAAACATCGTCCTTGAAATCAGGATTGATAGTAACCGCGTTAATACGAGTTTCGATTGCCTTTAACTGGTCCTGATTGGCCAGGACAGTAGATAAAAATGCATAAGACATACCAAAAAAAATAGTCAAAATAATTACCATTGTCCGGCTTAATAATTTTTGCATATAATAAACCTAAAATTTTATTCTTTTCAGGACTGCCATGCAATCCTTGTTACATCACATCGCCATTCACAATAGTTGCCGCATGCATTCACCCCCATACATTCAGCTACATTTACTGACAGGGCATCATCATACTTCCCAATAAACCAGAGCTGATCTGTTGCCGGTAGGCCAAACATATTTACCCTTTTCACGGATTAAACTCTTCTCCAGCAAACCGGAAAGAAAAGCATCATGTTTTAAACTGTCCACTGAACTATTAATCAGACCAAGCCGATTTTTCAAATCGTCCAGTGCCTCTTCAAATGAATCATGGTTCCATGGAGGCCATTTCCCACCTTTTTCCATTATTATGTCCGGATAAATATCCATGCCCAGAAGCAGATTATAAGCAATCTGAAAATTTGGGCTGTCATAGGGCTGACTTAAGACATGTCGGGCTGCCTCGGCCATAACAGAGTCTGCAAGGGGCACCCGCAAAATCATGATACACCCCCTGGTGGCTCTGGCTGACATTTTATTCACAAAAGCTTTAAAATCCCTCACACCATATATGGAATGGGAGGAAAGGATATAATCATGAGGGCCGACATCATCTTCAGGCCAGGTACCTGTAACGATATCAATATTAGTAATCTTTTCATTTTCTATTTTCCTACGGAAAACCTGTTGCATGGCAGATGAAGGCTCCAGGGCAGTGACCTTTGCAGCATAAGGAGATGCAAGCATAGACCATTTTCCGGTTCCAGCACCAACATCCAACAGGGTTGACCCAGGATTATCCTTGAGCGTTTGAATCAAAAATTCTCTTGAAGAATCCGGCGCAGACCATCTTTCATCAACCATTTTATCATAGTGCTTTGCCTTATCTTCCCAGAAGTCATCAGTCTTGCGCTGTTTTTGCCTGGCAAAAGCTATGTTTTGCATATCAGAAAGTTCTTCCCACAATGCGTGCCAGTTTGTAAGCCTCTCCATTTTTTACCTTTATGTTATGCTAAATGTTAAAAAGTTATACTGACACCGACAAGGAAGCTTCGCCCCGGTGTAGGCCCACGACCTTCTTCATAATTTTCATCCAATAAATTTTCAATCTCAAAGAAAAACTCAGGAGTAATTTTGTTAAATATAGTCAATTTCTGTGCAAGTCGGGCATTGTACACTACAAAATCATCAATTCTATTTTTGACCCCGTTTCTATCATATTCAATCTGCACTCCGGTATAAATGCACTGTGTAGATATAGAAAGACCAAAATCGAACATATATCTGACATCCAGTGTATATTTATGTGTTGGAAGATATTCAGCATCCAATGCAGGAGTAAAACGATTTTCTCTATCCTTTCCTTCTAAAAAAGTATAATTGACTCCGATTTCAAGATTAAAACCTGTTATATAATCAATTTCAGCTTCAAAACCTTTAAAAACACTTTCTCCTTTGTTTATATAAGCTCGATCCCCGCTGGGTAACTCTTCTTTCACTATCCTATTTTCAAAATCATTATAGAAAACAGCCATGGATATGCTAAGATCATTATTAAATTTCTTTGCCATTCCAATTTCATAGGCAATGGTCTCCTGAGGTTCAAGGTTAGGATTTCCACCGGCCATTTCACTATATAGCTCACTAAGCTGCGGGAATTGTGTTTTTTTTGCTACAGAAGCATGCACACTCCAGGAATTATCAATCTGATATACCATACCAAGCTGGGGGTTAACTGTATCCATTTTATCGGGCACAGGCCGATCATAAGCTTCTTCCGGTTTATTCACATCATAGCTCACGCCGGCTATCAGCGTAAGCCTGTCATTAAAAAATATCATTTCATCTTCAATGGCAAATGAATATGTAACTGCCTTATAAGTTTCTCTGGGTTGATACCCTACAGATTCTCCGAATTGCCAGACCGGCCGGCTTAATGCATCATAATAATCCTGTTGCGTATGAACATCTTTTTTGTAAGTAACGCCTAATTTTAAAAGATTATTCTCAGTCATATTAATATAAGTTTGAAAATCTCCACCCAGGCTGTAATCATCATAGGCGCTCCTTGCAAACCATCTTTTCTTAGGGTCAGTGGTATGGTTGGCATCCCAACTCACATCTGTTAATCCGTTTTCATGATCCACATAATACAGTCGCCCTTTTATTGTTACATTGTCAGTAATGTCATGCTCACCAACCAGGTTCAAATGCCACTGTTTCCAATGGTCAAATTCCCAGTACCGATCGTAAGCAGTGGGAACGCCCCTTTCATTATCATGATAATCGAATGAGAGATAAACTCTGGAGTTATTGTCAAAATCATAACCTATTTTAGTATTAAGGGTTTGGTTATCATAATAACTTAAATCTCTAACTCCCCCATCTTCATTGTATTTTGTTCCAATACCACTTACAGGATTATTGGGATCAAAATCATCTGAAAGTTCATATCCATCAGATTTTCTGGAAGAATAAGTAAGCCAGTAATTGAATTTCCCCTTGGCTCCACCATGATTCAATATGAGATTTTGAGTACCGTGTTCACCAAAGG
>JAIOSM010000077.1 GCA_021107575.1 Desulfobacteraceae bacterium
ATGGCTTTTCCCTTTGGACCTGATCGAGCAATGGGTTGAAGCAGGTACTGTAAATTATCCTGAAACCTACATCACTCTGCCACCATACCATGGGCTCGTATTAATTGCCGGCAGCAATGACCTGCTTCTTGATAAAATGATTTCTTTTTTTAATTCAAATTTTGAAGGGCATATGGCAATGTTCGGTTTCACGGGCAGTATGGGAGGATTAAAGGCCTTGAGGAAAAATTGTTGCCATATTGCAGCAAGTCACCTTGTTGCTGATAATAAAGAGTATAATTTTCCATTTATTCCAAAAGAGATGACACCGTCACCTGCTGTTGTTAATTTTTGTATGCGGGAACAGGGTATTTTAGTAAAAAAAGGTAATCCAGATAATATTAAATCTGTTTCTGATTTTGCTCAAAAAGGGATTAAAATAGTAAACAGATCTCTTGGAACCGGAACCCGACAGCTTTTTGATAGAGAACTGCAAAAAGCAGGTCTCGCAGGCGATGATATACAAGGATACAATAATATTGTTGCAAAGCATATGGATTTAGGGCTTGAAATATTTTCCGGAAGAGCTGATGCAGGCCCTGGTATACGGCCTGTTGCCAAAATACTTGATCTTGATTTTATTCCTGTCTGCTGGGAGAGATTTGATTTTTTGATGCTTAAAGATAGATTTTTTGATCAAGGGATTCAATTGTTTTTAGGACTTATGAAGGAAGATTTCTTTAAATCGGCTGCTCAAAGCCTTGAAGGATATGATATTTCAAAGTCCGGTGATGTGGTTTATCCTATGGTTGATGGCAAACCGCTTGAATAAAATCTTGGAAGCCTTGTTGCAAGCAAGGACACAATTTCATAATTTATTGTTTTAGCGCTTAAAGCAATCTCATCAACACTGATTTCTTCTTTTCCCTGCTTGCCTATGAGTACAACTTCATCGCCTGGCTTAACCACAGGTATATGTCCAACATCAATCATAGTCTGATCCATGCATACTCTGCCGGCAATAGGAGCTCTTTTACCCCTTACAAGCATAAACCCATTGGATGAAAGCAGTCTTGGGTATCCATCTGCATATCCAACAGGTATTATTGCAATCTTTGTGGTTATTTTAGTAGTATATGTCATTCCATAACTTATCTTAAAACCTGCAGGTACTTCTTTTATGGACGTTATTACTGATTTTAAGGACATGGCAGGCTTTAGTAAAACATTTGATTTGTAAACTTCATTTGAAGGATAAAGTCCATATAGGGAAATTCCTGCCCTGACCATATCGTAAGATACCTGGGGCAGATCAATAATACAAGCACTGTTAGCCACGTGGCACGTCTTGATACTAACGCCCTCTTTAACAAGTTCTTCCAGTATCAGATTAAAGTTCTCAAGCTGATATTCTGTATAAGTCTTATCTTTTAAGTCTGCAGCTGCTAAATGTGTATAAATACCTTCAAGTTTGATATGATCCAGGTTTGAAATTGCCCTGATCTCTTTTGCAGTCTCATTATGTATTGCAGGAGATGCCCTGAGGTGATCAGGAAGAAGTCCGACTCTTCCCATGCCTGTATCAATTTTCAGGTGGGCTTTTATATATGCTCCACGTCTTAAAGCTTCAAGGGAAATTTCTTCAGCCATTTTAAGATTATGAAGAGTTATTGTTAAGTCATTGTCATCAATTGTGTCAACATCAGAATGACTGACATGTCCAAAAACCAGAATTGGAACTTCTATTTTTGCTTTTCTCAAGTCTATTGCTTCAGAAAGTCTTGCAACACCAAGCCAGCTCGCTCCATTGTTTATAGCTACTTTCGCCACTTTTTCTGCTCCGTGACCATAACCATCAGCTTTTACAACAGCCATAAATTTGACACCGTTTCCAAGAGCTTTTTTTAAGGCTTTAACATTATGCCCTATGGCACCAAGGTTTACTTCAGTCCAGGCAAGGGGTTGTGTCATTTAAATCTCTTTTTTATCTTAAGTCACATTTTTTAACAAATTTTTTAACAATAGTCTTTAAAGAAAGTAACTCTTTTTCAGAAAAAAAGCCATCTTGTTCTTTGATAAAATCAGGATTTAATACATTCATATCCCTGCTGCATGGTTGAAGGATATACTGTTCAGCGCCTTTTATCATTTCTCCTATATTTTTAATAATGTTTTCATTTATTAAAGATTTTACACATGTTGTTCTAAATTCATATCCAGGGGCATTTTTCATAATAAGGCTGATACTCTGTTGGACAGCCTGTAGGTCAATATTGATACCAGCAGCAGTAGAATATGTTGCAAGGTCGCTTTTGATATCCATTGCCACATAGTCAACAAGTTTGTCTTTAAAAAGAATTCCTAAAATTTTTGGGTAGGTTCCATTGGTATCAAGCTTGACCTTAAACCCCATCTTTTTAATATTATAACAGAAGGTTACAAGATCAGATTGAAGACAGGGCTCTCCTCCGGTGATTGCAACACCATCCAACAGCCCTTTTCTTGTCTCAAGAAAAGAAAAGAACTCGTTTTCCTTAATATGGCCTTCTTTTTTTTCAAAAAGAGAGGGCAGAACAAGTTCAGGATTATGACAAAAGGGGCATCTAAAGTTACATCCAACAGTAAATACTGTACAGGCAAGATGCCCCGGATAATCAATAAGAGTGTGTTTTTGCAAGCCTCCGATTTTCATGACTATGGCTTTATAATAGTGGTTTCATAGTATTAAGTGGTTATGCTGTTTTTGGCTTATAAGTTTTTCTCATGCAGAACTCTGTCTGTTTGCCATTATTCCATTGGCTTACAGGTCTCAAATAGCCAACGATTCTTGAATAAACTTCTGTTTCAGCTCCGCATTGTTCACATTTTTCATGCTCCCCTGTCAGATAACCATGGGAAGGGCATACACTAAAAGTCGGAGTAATGGTAAAATATGGAAGTTTGAATTTATTGGCAACTTTTTTTACAATATTCTTAACATTCTCAATATCCTTTACCTCTTCGCCAACAAAAAGATGGAGCACGGTTCCGCCTGTATACTTTGTCTGGAGGTCGTCCTGAAGCTCAAGCGCTTCAAACAGATCATCAGTGTAATTTACAGGCAGGTGGGTTGAGTTTGTATAAAAAGGATCGCGGCCTTGAGTATATGATTCTTCATTTGCACATATTATATCAGCAAACCTATCTTTATCTGACTTTGCAAAACGATAGGTAGTACCTTCAGCCGGGGTTGCTTCAAGGTTGAATATTTCATCTGTAGTCTGTTGTAGATTTTCTATTTGTTTTCTCATATGATCCATGACTCTTATAGAAAACTCCTGCCCTTTTTCTGATCCAATATTTGTACCAAGAAAATTTTCACATGCCTCGTTCATTCCTAAGATGCCAATGGTGGAAAAATGATTTTTCCAATAGCAGTCTGAATTTTCTTTTATTTTTCTTAAATAAAATTTTGAATATGGATAAAGGTTGTTTTCTGTAAATTTTTCAAGAACTTTTCTTTTGATAACAAGCGAGTCAGCTGAGAGTTTAATTAATTCATCAAGCCTTACAAAAAAATCATTTTCATCTTTTGCAAGATATCCGATTCTTGGCATATTTAAAGTTACAACCCCAATGGACCCGGTTAAAGGATTTGCTCCAAAAAGTCCGCCGCCTCTTTTTCTAAGCACTCTATTGTCAAGTCTTAAGCGGCAGCACATTGATCTTGCGTCATCAGGAGACATATCTGAATTGACGAAATTAGAGAAATAAGGGATTCCATATTTTCCGGTCATTTTCCATACGTTCTCAAGGTTTGGATTGTCCCAGTCAAAGTCCTCGGTTATGTTGTAAGTAGGTATTGGAAATGTAAAAACTCTTCCTTTTGCATCGCCTTCCATCATAACTTCAGCAAAAGCACTGTTTATCATATCCATCTCTTTGCTAAAGCCAGAATAAGTATCTTTTAAGTATTTACCACCAATAATTACAGGGGAGTCTTTTAAGGTGGATGGCACAACAAGATCCATTGTGATGTTTGTAAATGGCGTCTGGAAGCCAACTCTTGTTGGTATATTAATATTAAAAATAAATTCCTGCAGAGCTTGTTTTACCTGCTTATAGTCTAAATTATCATACCTTAAAAAAGGAGCAAGAAGTGTATCAAAGTTGGACATTGCCTGAGCACCTGCGGCTTCACCCTGAAGAGTATAAAAGAAATTAACAATTTGACCAAGCGCACTTCTGAAATGTTTTGGAGGAGCACTCTCAACCTTACCTGCAACACCTTTAAATCCTACCATTAAAAGATCCTGAAGATCCCAGCCCACACAATATACAGACAAAAGGCTTAAATCGTGTATATGAAGATCTCCATTGTAATGTGCATCTCTTATTTCAGGCGGGTAGACTTTGTTAAGCCAGTATTCTGCGGTGATGTCTGAAGAAATGTAGTTATTAAGCCCTTGGAGAGAATAACTCATATTGCTGTTTTCTTTAACTTTCCAATCCATCTGCCTTATATATTTTTCCATGAGGTTAACGTTTTCTTTAACTGTAATTCTCCTGAGCTGGTTGTGCTGCTCACGGTAAATTATATAAGCTTTGGCTGTCTTATAAAATGGAGAATCAAGAAGTACTCTTTCTACAATATCCTGGATTTCTTCTACTTCGGGAATAGGAGCTAAACGTAAGTCTCTCGCCAGTGTAATAACTTTTAGTGTGAGTTTTTGTGCTTCTCTTTTTTCAAATTCACCTGTAGCTTCTCCAGATCTTGCAATTGCATCACTAATTTTAGACGAATCAAACTCAACAACTTTCCCATTACGTTTTTTTATCTTTTCAAACATCCTTGAAATCTCCGTTAATTTGATTTAGATTG
>JAIOSM010000208.1 GCA_021107575.1 Desulfobacteraceae bacterium
ACAATAAAAACGAGAAATTTATAAAAAAGTATAACCATAATACACCAGCAATGCAGATGGGACTTACAAATTTTCCACTAAACTGGAGATATCTCATAACAGTCCCAATACCTCGTAAATAACTGATTTTTCGAACCTGCATTGTTTTGTAGGGACTACCGATTTTTTTGCCTTCCTTCTTTTCTTCCTCAGTGCATTTTTTAAGATCAGAAGGAGACAAAGGTTTGCCACCGTTTTTTTTCATCAGCCCGCTTCTCATCTCCAAAAGAGAACGCACCTTGCCTTTTAAGGAAGATCCCGGAATAAATGGCTCTAATGTATGAGGATGCTTGATTACAGGATTATCTGTACCTCCGATCTTCATTTCCATATCACCGGCACCGATATGTAACCCGCTTTTTAAAGTAATTTTTCCTGTAATTGGCTTTATCTTTAAAAGTTTCATCTTATTCCTCCATTTTCAGCTCTTTGTTTCATATAGCCGATAAAAGCCCATGAATGCCTCAAAAAAATTACAAAAAACGTTCAGATCTTCCGCTTTTTCAATCTGATTGACAGACACTTCGATAAAATTCATAAAATTTTTTGAGATCAGTTTTCGTCCAAGGGCATAAGCAGCTTTTGCTGTCAGCATATGAACCATAGGAATAATGTTTACCCATTCTCCAGGGCGTGACTTTGTCAGCATGTCAAGCCGAACTGTTTCATCATAAAATTTTCTGATCTGACTTCTTTTGTTTTCTTTTTCTCCACTTTTTTTATGATCTTCAGCCAGCTTCTTTGCAAGCTCTTTGGCTGTTTTAGAAAACAATTCAGGGTCAAGAATCTGCTTTTCACTATCCTTCCACAAAACAAGATTTTTAATATCAAACACCTCTTCCATATCAAACACCTCCTATCTGTGATTATACACAACATTCCAGAGCGGTATCCTCAGCCTGCCTTCATATTTTTCCAGCCATTTCATCATGCAGACTGTTAATTCATCCACAATCTCTCTGCGCCTTTCCTTTTCCTCTATTTGTTTGCCGATATTTCTTGCGGCAAAATAATAAAATAATGCTCTCCATTTAAAACAGTTCATATCATCTATGGATATCGGCTTTCTTTCTAACGCCAGTTTTTCCATTGCTGCCATGCTGATAAACTCGTTTAGGCGGTGAAGCATGGATTTGGTGAGCCATTGATTTTGAAGCCATGTTTCAAATTTTTCCCGAATATTTTCAAGCTTTTTAACTTCATCCCATGTTGCTGTTTGAGAAAACATAGTAAGTCGATTTCGTCCTTTTGATTTTTCAAGCGCGGCTTCTGCTGAATTAGCAATATTGTTCAAGGGCGTGTGGGCTTTATAAAGGCTGATACCTGCTGAAAAATGGATGTTTGGATTTCTGCATACATAATTGCTAAAAGTTTTGTGCAGGATAAGCGATAATTCATAAATTCTGTTCCATGGCCCAATCAAAAACAGATCGTCTCCACCCGCAAAAACTGTGTAGATGTTTTCAAACCTCTTATCAGTCATAAATAGATGGGGTAGATAAAGAGCAAAATAATAATTGAGCTGGCGACTTAAAGCAGCCAATCTGGAAATGGTGTATTTTTGTCTTTCAAGTCCGCACCCCATGAGCATGCCAAGATAATCCACATCTGCTTTTAACGCTCCTAAAGCTTCAACACCTGAAAGGTTTCCAGCCTCATTTTTATCAAGGGCATTGACTGCAATATGATTAAATGTTTTGGGATTTTCAGGATGTATCTCCTCAATCATTTCATCCTGCTTTGCTTTTGATTTGGCAGCCAACAGGCTTTGATATTTTTTCCTATCCTCTTTGTCAAAAACCGGCACATAGCTGTTAATGATTTTTTTGCTGACATCTTGCGACGGTGCGTTATCCTGATACAATGAGATATCCCAGTATTTGAATATCTGCTTGCTATCTAAAGGGTCTTTGGCGTCAGAAGATGAAAACAAAAGCTGGTATTGTCCAAAGACAGGTTCTATAAGCTGGTTTTTGTTACCGCTTATTTTTGCATCTTTTGACGCGATAATAATTCTACCGTTCTTTACCAATTGTGTTCCGATGAAAACATGATCCCTGCATAACCGGCAAACCGGTCCGGTTTGATCTGTTGGTAACGTATAATCTGTCTCAGGTACAGAAGGACGTTTTCCGCAAAGAGAACACATAGGATGTTTCAGTTGATTATTAAATTGATCTAAATAGCCTGCAATAGCGCCACCGTGCCGGTCTAAATCAATTTTTGAAAATTTATTCTCCTCCATACAAGTGCCCATTTTTTCCCACAAATCCATGAATTTTTCAGTGGAAAAATCTTTATATCCCGCAGCCACATGAGAGAAACCAATAGAAATTTCACCAAACGAGATATCCATCAACCATTCATTAATGTCTTGTTTTGTTTTTTTTATGGCTAATAGTGCGTTATCTGTATTTTGCGCAAGAATCGTAAATTTTCCGGCTGCATTCAAAATAACGGAAACAGATGGAAGTCCGATTCTTTTGCAAAGTAAATCAGCAGCGAGTTCTGAAAGAAGTGATAAATAAAATGACCTTCCCCGCAAAAGTTTGGAACGGTATTTTCGCGTATCCCCATAATCAGCAAAAATAAAATCCTGAATCCCATAAAAATTTCCGCTGA
>JAIOSM010000493.1 GCA_021107575.1 Desulfobacteraceae bacterium
CGGCCACTGAAGTGTCAATCCCACTATTGTAGAAATAATGCATGAAACAAAAAGAAAGCTTAAAGGCAGTTTCATGTTAATATCTTCAGGTAATTCACTGAAAAACTTTCCAGGTTCCTTTAAGAGCCTGGTTACCGTATTAAAATAGGTTTTAAAACTAAGTGTCATGTTAAAACTACTCATCTGGTTAAGTGACTCCATAATGTTATTAAAAAAGACCTGCAAATGACATCACGCCAAGGCACAGCATGAATATTGTTAAAAAAAAGAAGACCTTGCGCTCTGCTGCTTTGGTAAAGTAGATTCTTCCTTCATGATAACAGATAGATTTTTTCTTTTTTTCCATGGTTTTTATTCTCCTTTATTTCTATTATTGTGTTTATTGTACCGGACAGAATTTAATCTGCCCGGTATTTAATGATTAGCCGCAGGTATTGGTATTATCCAAATCCGGGCAGTCCTCCGAACCCTCTGTAACCCCAGTAAACAACAGTTAAAAGGATAAGCATAACATTAGCAACAACCCACATGATTACACCTATTCTAAGGTAATCCTTAGGCTCAAGGTAACCGCTTGCATAAACAATGGCATTTGGAGGAGTACCTATAATTAAAAGATATGCAAAAGATGAAGCTGCTGCTGTACTCATGGCTATAAAAGGTAGAAATGTTGATCCCGGATGAACAAGGCCAGCCATGTTCAAGGATATCGGACCAACTGCTGCTGCTGCAGGTCCATCAGCCATAAGGTTAGTAAGAACTGCTGTAAGACCATTATTAACCAGCATAAGTGGGACACCATGATCCATTCCAAAAGGAGCAAGAAAATCTATCACAGTTCTTGCCATCCAGTATGCAGCCCCAGTACTGTCCAGTGTACGTCCAAAAATAATTGCACCGGCATATAGCCATACAACACCCCAGTCAACTTTTTCCTGATAATCTCTCCAGTTCACAATTCCTGTTAAAAGATATGCTACAGCACCTGCAATGGCAATTACACCAATTCCAAGACGCATGGGGTAGATACCTGCATTATAGCAAATCTTTTCAGTAAACCATCCAAAGAGCATGATCACAAAAATAATCAAAGCTATGATCTGGTGTTTGTTCCATGCACCCATCTTATCGATTTCACTCTTTAGATGTTCCATGGCAGGCTTAAGATTAGTAACTTTTGGCTTAAATCTCCAGTTAAGAACTATCCATGTACATGGAATCATGGCAATTACAAAGGGGAAAGCATAAGTTACCCATTGAAAATAACCAATATCAAAGCCAAACATATCTTCAAGATATGTCATCATGATTACATTTCTTGCGCCACCGGATGGTGCGCCAAAACCGCCGATATTACATGCCATGGCAATACAGATCATTAGCATTTTGGCAAGCTCTGGATCTTCCGGAACTTCCTTTGTAAGACTGTTCTGATAAAGAAGAATTCCAATGGGTAAAAACATTGCTGCCAGAGCATGATCTGAAATAAAAGCTGCGCATGGTGCAATAATGACAATAAAAATAAGAGTGACCCATTTTATGTGGGGAACCGCTAGTTTTTTAAACATCATCAAACACACACGTTTATCCACTCCGGTCTTTACAAAGGCTGCTGCAAACATGAGACTTCCCATGATGAACCAGCAGGCATCACTCCAGTAGAGCATAGCAACCTGCTTTCTTGAAACAACACTTGTAAAAACAAAAATCAGACCAACACAAAAGGCAACACCGGGCAGGGGAATACACTCTGTAAAAAAGCAGAACACAACAAAGACCATGGTTGCAATGGCAACCTTAATTGCCCAGGAGCTCTTATCAGCAGCTTTTTTATCTTTCCCCTCAAGATCATCATACTTAAGCATATCCCTTCTCTGTTCAAGGCAGTTCATCATAAAAGCTTCATAGCTTTCATCTGTGAATTTTTCATCAAGAAACTGGAATGCTATTTTCAAATTTTTTGAATCTGCAGGGATTTTATATTTTTTACACCACTTTACGTTACGCTTAAGCAGCCTGTCTTTTGCCATGGCTCCCATGCGCATGTTTTTTTCCATTACCCTGGCACCAAGAATCTGCCACTGGGTAGCATCAGCAGGAGCCTTGTTAAAAAGCTCCTGGGTTATATGGTTAATAACAGTTTTTGGTCCGACACTGTATTCAGTGCCAACATCTTTCATCCCATTTGGAGTCGGTAATATCAGGATAACGAAAAATATCACAACCGGAAAAATAAACAATTTCCAGTCCACATATTTGTCATATCCAGTGACTTTTTTCTTTTTTTCTTTTATCATTTTGCATCCTTTTTTTCTAAAATAAAATTAGTTTCCTAAATTCCCCTGGATCCATTTCTTTTGGCTCTATTTTAAATTACAGAATGATATTCGCTATTTCAAAAAAGATATCCTGTTCCCTGATAATACCAATGATCCGGCCATTGCCGGAGACCATGATCCGTCTCATATTAGTCTTATACATGAGGTCGGCAACTTCCATAAGATTGGCATTTTCATCAACAATTATTGGAGCTTCAGACATGAAATCTCCCACTCTTTTATCAGCTATATCCTTTGACTGAGTGGTAAAAAGCCCATCCCAGAACATGGAGGAATATTGAACACTGTCTGCCATGGATGGCTTGGGAGCTGAAAGATAAGCCGGTCTGATTGCTTCAATCAAATCCATGATGCTGAGCACTCCTGCCAGTTCATCTCTATTATCAAACACCAATAATGATCTGTGCCCTGTTTCCATGAGCCTGGTGCTTGAAACAAAGGATTTAAAAGAGTCCATAAGTTTCTTTATGGCTTCTTTTACAGTGGTATCCACATTGACTATTGTGTAATCATCAATGTGGATCATGATATCCCGTGCATTTTTATCTCCACCATTTGTTCCATGATGCTTTGCTTTATAAGCATCGTTAATTTTTAATGAAAGAGTATCCATGTCACATGGTTTATTAAGATAATCAAAGGCCTCCCTGACAAGGGCTTTGATGGCAGAATCTGAAGTGCCATGTCCGGTGAGCATGATTACCTGCACATCGGGATCTATTTTTTTAATCTCTGTCAGGGCCTCAAGCCCATCCATACCGTCCATCTTAATATCCAAAATAACAACATCCTGGGGTTTATCTTTTATGATACTGATGGCCTCTTCACCGTTTTTTGCAATGGTCGTTGCAAAACCTCTTTTTCTCAAGAGTTTTGATGTGGTTTCGCGAAATCTTTCCTCGTCATCCACCATCAGTACTTTTATTTTGTTTGCCATATTCTGTTGTCTCCTCTTATATGTTTTTGCCACTTCATTAAAAAAATCTTAAATCTCAGTAATATCTGTCCTTTCCTGTTCCAAAGGCAGGCGTATTGTAAAAACTGATCCAGCATTTAATTCGCTGGTAAGTTCAATCTCCCCACCCATATTTTGAATTATTCCATAGACAGTGCTAAGTCCAAGGCCAGTCCCCTGCCCAACAGGTTTGGTTGTATAAAAGGGAAGAAAAGCTTTTTCCATACTTTCAGGTTTAAAACCACATCCGTTATCTGCAATGGATATCACAACCTCTGAATTCTTCCAGACAACTTTAATACGAATCTGCCCGGAACTTTTCCCTTTAAGTGCGTAAATTGCATTATTGAAAAGATTTAAAAAAACCTGTTGAAGCCGATTTGGATCACTCATTATTTCCGGGATATCAGGATCTATTTCCTGTATAATGCGAATATTTTCAACTCTTGCTTTTTGATCAATCATGTTTGCTATTTCAGGAATCAGTTCCTGAATTTTAATTCTTTCCTTTGATGTTTCAGTTTTACGGGCAAAATTAAGCAACCCCTGGGTAATACTGCTGCACCGCTTAATCTGAATTTTCATCTGATCAGTCGAATCCTTGAGCAAAAAAAGTGCTTCAGGATCATCTTCTGTTATCATAGCCTCAATATCAGATGTAACACTCTCAATCATGGCAAGCTCTGAATTCATTACCTGGAGCGGATTGTTAATTTCATGGGCAATTCCTGTGCTCATTTCACCAACTTCAGCAAGCTTTCCTGCAATGATTAATTGAGTTTTCATTTCCCGTTTTTCTATATCTGCAAGCTGGAGTTTGTTTGCCATGCCAGAGGTCATTATAAAGGCAACAACCATCACTACTGCACCGCCTCCAAGGATAATAAATAAGGAGACCAGGGCCGTAAAAAACAAAGGGGCATATGCATCTGTTGTACTCTGCCTTACTACCATGTACCAGTCAGTTCGTTCCATGGGACTGGTTGCATATAAATATTGGGACTTAAACTTTCCTCCGGCAACAAATGACACTGATTTTTTCTGATCAATCTGATAATCTTTAAAATCAGGGTCAATCTCCATTAATTTGCCTCCGGACCTTCTTCGGCTCTGAAAGACACCTGCCTTGTTAACAATATAGGCTTCACCGGTTTTTCTTATTCTAATGCTCTCCACAAGGTCATTAAAATAAAATGTGTCTATGGTTGCCCTGAGATACCAAATTTTGTCACCACTATCACAACGGACTGCTATGATAAAATGGGGTATGTTTCTAAATCCAAGGAATTCATCAGATATATAAACACCTTTTTCCCTTACAGCTTTAAACCATTTTGCTGTGTCGTATTTTTTCCCTGCCAAGTCATATGGGCCTGCATAGGCAACGTGCCTCCCATACTCATCAAATACTCCCAAATCAACACAAGCTTTTGATTCAACCTGTAATTTTGTAAAAATATTATTAAGAAAGGAATGTTTGCTCATTGTGTCATAACTATTGGTTGAAACAATGAATTTAAGGGCGCTGGTTTTCTCACTTAAAAAACAATCGATAAGCTTGCGATGATCCATGGCTATCCTGCTCAAATGTTTTTCCACTTGCGCGCTTGCAGAATATGTAAAATAATATACAAGGGTTCCACACAGGAGTATCAAAAAAATCAGTGGTAATAAAAACACACGGACTAAAATCATTTTTCTTATTTTTTTCGGATAATTTTCTTCCAAATTGGGGCCTCCTTGTGCAGTTTTTTTATGTCCTTTGTGGCAGACTACTTAAAATCTTATTTAGGCTTGAAACTAAATATTGCAAAGAAATTGCCAAGAGGATCAAACTGGTGAAATTGTTGGTAGGATAGGCTTTACAGCCATTGTGGGATGAAACATCATCTTAATGTGCTGTCAGTTATTTTTACGAAACGTAAAAAATACTTTTACACACATAAAAAAACCAGGCTTAAATCAACATTAAATAATTGATTCAAGCCTGGGATCAAATTCTAACTATACTAATTTAAAAATTAATCTCCATTAAATACCCTGCCAGGGTGTCTTATTATTTTACCTATTTTTGCATGCTGAATTTTCTCTTCCATGGATTGTTTCTTTTCATGGGCTTCTCTTACCTTTTCAATGAGAATATCTATGTCGCATGGTTTCATCAGATAATCAAAAGCTCCAAGCTTTAATCCCTCCACAGCCGATTCTGTAGTGGAGTGACCTGTGAGCATTATTACTTCTGAAAGGTAATGCTTTTCCTTAATTTTTTGCAACACTTCGACACCACCCATACCCGGCATTTTTACATCAAGAATAACAACATCAATTTTTTTATCGTCCATGATCTCCAATGCATCCATACCATTTGTGGCAGTGAAAACAGTGCATTTTCTTTTTGCAAGCAACGCACTTGTCGTTTTTAAAAACCGCTCCTCATCATCTACTATGAGTAATAATGTATCATACATTATTTAGCCTCCTTGTATAAAAAATTGTTAGAATAATTTATTTAATTTAATCCTGATCAAAAACTCTCCCAGGGAAACGAAGCAGTTTTTGAATATTTGCTTTGCGTATTTTATTATCCTGATCTGATTTTTTCATGTATGCCTGGGCAATCTTTTCACACAGGTCTTCAAACTTTGCGGGTTTAAGGATATAATCAAATGCTCCAAGTCTCATGCCCTCTACACTTGATTCAACAGAGCCATGGCCTGTAAGGAGTATTACCTCTGATAATGGACGTTCTCTTTTAATCTCCCTGAGTGCTTCAATTCCATCCATGCCTCCGGGCATTTTGATATCAAGTAGTATAACATCAAAATACTTTTCCTTGATTTTTACCAGGGCATCTTCTCCACTTGACACGCCCATAGCGTCAAGTTGTTTCTTTTTCAGCCTTTTTACTGTTGTTTCAAGAAAATCAATTTCATCGTCAACCACCAGAATTTTAATTTCCATCATAATCTCCTTTTGTTAATATATTTACATTTTATTTTCAGTAAAAGTTGTTGGCAGAATTATAGTAAAAGTAGTACCTTTATTTTGTTTACTTTCTACGGAAATATTTCCACCTAGTTTTTCAATTATTTTATATGTGATAGACAACCCAAGACCTGTGCCTTTACCTTCTGCTTTTGTAGTAAAAAAAGGATTAAAGATTCTATTTACAAGATGTTCAGGGATGCCTTTACCAGTATCTATAATTTTCACAATAATCTGATTAGATTTCTCATATGTTTTAATATTGATAATACCCTGCTTGTCAATGGCATCAATGGCATTATTAATAATATTTAAAAAAACCTGCTGCAATTGAGACCTGTCACTTGAAATTTCAGGGATAGAGTTGTCATACTCTGTCTGTATGTCAATATTATTAATTTGGGCATGGTGAGCAAGAAATTCTATAGTATGATTTAATACATCGTTAATATCAATTTTTTCCATGGAGGGTTCCATGGCCCGGGCAAAACCGAGCATATTATGTGTTACTTTACCCGCACGTTCAACATGCTCTTCAATTTTCAGCAAAGCATCAATATACTCCTGATAATTTTCACTTTCCTTAAATTCCTCTTCTTCTAAAAGATCATGTATCCAGCCTGCTTTAGCGGAAATTATCCCAAGGGGATTATTAATTTCATGGGCAACTCCGGCTGCCATTTTACCAAGGGCCGCCATTTTATCGGTCTGAATTAGGTGTGCATTCATTTCATCAAGCTTTTTATCCCGCTCCTGAAGTTTATCAACACTGAATTTTGTTGTCACAACAGTTGTAACAACAATAGCAAGAACTGCCAGAAAAAATATCATTATATTTTCTGTTTTCATGCTAAAAAAAGAAAGAATACCCTCTTCACAATTTTGACTCACAACAAGAAGCCATTGTCTGTTCTTAATCCACATACCTGCACATGCAATGTTATTGCCCGAGGAATCATGTTGACTTGAAATTGAAACATCTGCGCCAAATTTTGCTGTATCAATTCCTGATTCATCAAGTATCTTTCTTTGATAAAACCTGGATGGGGACTGATAAATACCTTCTTTATTAACAATAAAAGCATCTCCTCTTTTGCCAATCTGAGCTGTGCTTATAATATTGACAAATACTTCAGGATCTATTGTTGCTCTTAAAATCCAGTTTTCCTTACTATCACTTGCCTTAACTGCTATGATAAAATGTGGTATCAGCCGATATCCCTCATAAACGTCACTGATATATGATCCTTTTATCATAACCTGATTAAACCATGGCTGTTTTTTGTAATTAAGACCTTTTAATTCATAAGGCCCTACATAGGCGAGGTGATCTCCATTGCTGTCAATCACACCAAGATCAATAAGCCCGCCTCCGGTTTGTGTATTGATATTGTTAAAAAGCTGCCTTAAGTTATCTCTGTTGGTATAATATGATAAAGAACCTGCTTTGGCTATGGTAGATAAGATTACCTGGCGTTCCTCCAGAAAAAGATCCAGACTCTGGGCACAGGCTTTGACTCTGGAGATCATCTGCTCCTCAATCCTCTGGTGATAGACTTTAGCAAACCCATGATAAATAGTATAACCAAGGAGAGTCAGAGGTATAAATGAAATCAGCAAAGTAATGATTATCATCTTTTGTCTGAATGTGCTGTATATGGATTTGTTCATTTTTTTTAAAATCCTTCCGAATTTATAATGAAGTTGTCAGGTCCTGACGACCTGACAACTCTTCACCATTCAGCTTCTTACATTATCGCAGGAAAAGTTATTAATGTCCAGTATCCAATGATTACCCAAAAATATAATACGATCATACATAGTGCCCAATAAGGCAACCCGTATTTGAAAAAATCCATGACACTAAGCAGACGTTCCCCTGTTTCCGGATCTTTTCCCATACCAAAGACAATGGCATTATTTGGAGTCCCGACAACCAGAAAATGAGCAAATGATGATGAAAATGCACATGCAAGACCAACTTTCCAGACATGCACTCCCGTGAGAGTAGCCATGGGCAGAACAACAGGACCAAGTGCTGATACAGTTGCTCCATCGCTCATGAGATTGGTCAGAGTACCTGTCATGATAGCAACCCCGACTGGCAACCCTGCTCCACTGGTAAGAAACTCAGGCATAATTCCAACAAACACCTGTGCAAGCCATAAAGCACCACCTGTAAATTTTAAACCGGCTCCCATTGCACATGCAGCAGCATAAAGTCCTACCACATCAAAGGGGACTTCACTTTGGATATCCTCCCAAACAAGGATCCGTGTTACCATCATTGCAAACACACCCATTAAAGTCGGACCGCCAAGACCATATTGTTTACTCATGACTATCCACATAAAAATCATGACCACTAAAATTACTGCCATGACAGCTTCTTTACCTCCAAACTTTGGAAGGTTTGCAGCTTCTCTCTTAATAATAATACTGGGGTTCATGTCCGGTACTATAAATTTTGGTTTTAACCTGATATACATATAAACACCGCATATAAACGCCATTACCGGAACAAAGGGAAGCCCTAGCATCATCCATTGACCAAAAGAAATCGGTGCTCCCATCTCAGCAAGATATCCCACCATTATTGCATTTCTTCCTCCTGCAGCAGGAGAACCAGGTCCGCCTACATTACCGGCAAAACACATTCCAATCAACAAAAGAACTGCTAATGCAGGATCTTTATCAACACCATGGGCTTTGCAGGTTTCTTTGTAAATACCCATGACAACAGGAATCAAAAGTGCGATAAGTGCATGCTCTGAAAGAAATCCTGCTGATACAGCAAGCATGGGAAAGAAAATAAAACAAAATTGTTTGGTGCTTTTAATCCTGCTTAAAAGCAGCAGGCCAATACGCTTGTCAAGCCCTGTTTTTGACACCCCTACGGCAATGGCAAGAATCCC
>JAIOSM010000193.1 GCA_021107575.1 Desulfobacteraceae bacterium
CAATAGTTACTGACGAGTATGGCTTAACCAACACTACACCACAGACTCCCTTTTTGGTAAACACATTAAACCATGCACCGAAACTTTCAACAATTTCTTTGCCAGCCATTAAAGCCAAAGTAATAATTTTAGAAACTGATCTTGTTGTGGAAAACGGTACCGATGAGGATTCAGATTCCTTAACTTATTATTTTGAAATTGATAAGGTAAATACATTTAATTCTCAAGATAAAATTGCGTCAGGCTTAATTGTTGAAAGTGATACTACAACAAGTTTTCATGTCTCAGGCCTTGAGGAGGACAGATGGTATTATTGGCGGGTAAAAGCAAGTGACAGTGCTGCTGAATCCCCCTGGATTTATGGTAGCTTTTTTGTAAACTGTGTTAATGAAATACCATTAAAACCGATTATCAAAAATCCTGAAATGAAAACATGGTCTGAAATCTTAAGACCTGAGATATCAGTCCATCCTGCCAAAGACTCAGACGGATATGCAGCAACAGGAAAAATAACATATTATTTTGAATTGTTTTCTGATCCTGATTGTGAAAATCTTGTACAGGACTGGGAGTCAACATATCCAAAATTTATGCCGGGTTACGACCTTGAGAACAATACAATATATTACTATAAAGTAATGGCGATGGATGAATACAACACTAGTTCAGGCTATACAGATCTGATTCAATTTTTTGTAAAAAGAAAAAATCACGACCCCGAGATAAGTGGGACCCCTGAAATAACCATTAACGAAGATCAGCCATATTCTTTTCTACCTGAAGCCCATGATATTGATCCTGATGATTCTTTGATCTTCAGTATAACCAATAAACCATTGTGGGCAGGCTTTGATACAATAACAGGTCAACTGAGCGGCACACCTTCCAATGATGATGTGGGCACAAGTGAAAATATTATTATAACAGTTACAGATGCTTATGGCGGACAAGACTCTCTTAATTCTTTCACACTCACAGTTATCAATGTAAATGATGCTCCTCAAATTACAGGAACTCCTTTAACATCAATAAATGAAAACTCTTTTTATACCTTTGTTCCCTCAGCCTCTGATGTTGACAAAAATGATATCTTAACATTCAGCATAGAGAATAAACCTGTGTGGGCAGATTTTAATACTACAACAGGAGAGTTAAATGGTACCCCTGTAAATAATGATGTAGGCATAACCGAGAACATAATTATCAGTGTAACAGATGAATCATCAGCTATTGCATCTCTTCCTTCATTTTCCTTAAAGGTAATAGATACTAATACTCCTCCAGTTGCAAATGATGATATTTATTATCCTTCTGAGGATGCACCCTTTACCCTGCCTGCACCGGGAATACTTGGTAATGATACAGACGCAGATAACAATGATATTTTAACAGCACAACTTGTAAATGATGTAGCCCATGGATCTCTATCATTAAACAATGATGGCTCTTTTACCTATACCCCTCAAAATAATTATACCGGAGATGATTATTTTATTTATACAGTAAGTGATGGACTGGCTGATTCTAATGAAGCAACAGTTACTTTAACAGTATCAGGGCAAAATGATCCACCAATTATTTCTTTTATACCAGATCAAATTATGGTGGAAAATACAGCGATCTGCGATCTTAACTTTACAATACAAGATGATGACAGTTCTCTTAATACTATAGTTGTATCAGCACAATCCAATGACCAATCTCTAATCCCGGATGCAAATATAATAATTCATGATTTGGGAGTAGAAAATTTAGAAAGCAAACAGAAAGTAACTCTTCTTCCTTTAAAAGACAAATTTGGAAAAGCGCTCATTACAATAACCGTACAAGATGATGCAGGCAGCACTGCAAGTAGAGTTTTTGAACTTGATGTAAGATCAAAGTCCCATCCGCCAATAAAAAGATACTATCTGCTTAACCCTGAGTCTCTAAACTTTCCTATTAATATAGTAAGCTTAGGATTAATCAATCAAATAACTTTTGGCAGCACAACCTTTGATCTTAATCTGTTTGGCTCTAAAATCATAAGTCCTGCGGAAATGGTTCAGGCCGGCTTTGTTCAAGGCAATGCCATATCAGGGACTTCCTTTTATACTCTTGGTCAATCAGGCCCTGGTACAAATATGCTTGTCCCGGAATCATTCTCTGGCAGAAGCTTTGTAATCCCACACATCAGGTATTCTCATAAATACTTTATTCTAAGCCCCTATGGAGATACTTCAGTACATATCAAAAATAATAATACAGATACAAATATTCCCATTGCTAAAGGAGAAGTAATCGAGTTTGATGCAGGTGATATTAATCCTGATATGTCTACAATAAACTCAAGCTTGCCAATATTGATCTCTCATATGGGATTTTTTAATACCATTCCCTATGATATCTATCCAGTACCACCGGTTTCTACTGAGATCTTTGGATTACATCTTAATAAGACAATTATTGGAGCAATTGAAGACAATACAAATGTTACAATTTATGTAGATAATGTAACTACTACTACATTTACTTTAAATGCCAATGAGTACCATGAAATTGCAATAAATGGTATTTTAGATGCCCTTGGTAACGCTGTCCATATTGTTGCAGACAAACCTGTTGCCGCAGTGCAGGCAGATGATCCAAATGGCAGCACAGCAAGTGCATATTTTGATAAATCATATTTTGCCTACAGATGTGGTATCCCGGTTAATGCCGAAAATGTAATTGTCATTACTGATGATCCTGATCTTTTGATAAGTATATTTTCCAAATCAAAATGGCCTTTAATAAAATCATTTAACGGAGCTGATAATAACACCCCGGGCAGGTTTATTCTTACCAGAGATTCAATACCTTTCTGGAAAGCAAATCTAAATGTCGGTAATCATATTATAAGTTCTAAACCAATATACTTAATTTATGACACTCAAATAGATGAGGAGCGCCATAATGTTCTTGGCAAACTGCAACCAAAATAAAATGAACTTAAAATATTTTATAATATTTTTTATTTGCCTATTATGGCTTAATCCAATGCCAGGGTTAGCAAATACAGAATTTATATCCCCGAACTATGTTGCAATGCAGCTAAAAAAGAAAAATCCCAAATATTTGATAATTGATATCAGGCAAGCCCGGGAATTTAAAAAAATACATATCCCCGGCTCCATCAATATCCCTCTTTATTTTATAAAATCCAAAAGATACTTAAAGAAAAAGATAATAATAATCGCTGATAAGGGCTTTTATTACAGACAGATAAAAGAAGAATGCAAAAAACTTAAAAAATTAAATTTTGATGTGCGTATTCTAAATGGTGGAATAAACACCTGGCTCACCAAAAGTCTACCAATAAAAGGCAGCGTGTTCAGTCAGGAAGAATTTTATTTAATAGATTCAAGAAAGGTTTATCAGGAGCAATCAATATATCCTGTTCTATTTGTAGACAGCTCTGCTAAGACACATAAGTCAAAAAACCTAAAAGTAATTTTCAGCAATATAATATCTCTTAACACAAAGACCCAACAATTATTTACAGAGATCATAAAATATAATAAAGCAAACCCCACTGGCTCTATTCTGGTGTTTAACAATTTTGGAGAAGATTACAATGAGTTAAGAAACCAGATGTTGGCAAAGGGAATAAACAACCTCTTTTTTTTAAAAGGAGGTTTAAATGCATATAGCAAATATCTTCACAATTTAGAACTTGCCAAAGCTCCAAAGCAGAACAGGTTAAAAACAATGCAAAAATGCCGTGATTGCGGTGATAAGGATCTTTAATATGAAGAAATGCTCTCTGAAACGTCTTGTAGTTATCAGTTTATTCTTTCTGTTTGCTCAAACATTTGTTTTAGCAGCTCCAGTTAAAGCAATTGAAGTCAGTGGCAACATAGCATCTGATACAACATGGACACTTGCAAATAGTCCTTATGTAGTAACCGGAGATATAGCAATCAAGCATTCGTCTCATATAGGTATCGCGACATTAACCATAGAGCCTGGAGTTGAGATAAGGTTTGATCCAGGTACAAGGCTTACTTTAGGTGGCACACAGTCTGGAGGTTTTCGTTTCTATGGAGCACTTTTAGCAGAAGGTACAGAAGAACAACCGATTATTTTTACATCAAATGCAGCAACACCTGCCCCTGGAGACTGGGATGGAATATATTTTACTAATGAAACAAATGATGCAAAGACAAAATTAGAATATTGCAAGATTGAATACGGCGGTCAATCTACTGATGCCAATTTATATATGTTCAATGCATCTCCAACAATAAAAAATTGTGAGATTGCAAGCAGTATTGGCCATGGTATTTATCTTAATACCTCCTCTCCAAATATAGAAAACTGTACAATAAATAACAATCAGAAAGATGGAATTTATGCAGCAAACAGTTCATCAGCAACAATTGCATCAAATATATTTTCTAAGAACGCAGAGAGTTGTATAAATCTGCCACCTAACAGCATTAATAATATATCTGGTAGTGTCGGTATAGATAATGGAAAAAATTATATCAAAGTCAGAACGGGTAATATTCGTTCAACAAATAATATATGGAGGACTCAGGATCTTCCCTATGTAGTAACCGGGGATATAGCAATAAAGCATTCATCCCATCAAGGTATTGCGACATTAACCATAGAGCCAGGAGTCGAAATAAGATTTGATATAGGTACAAGGCTTACTTTAGGTGGTACACAGTCTGGTGGCTTTCGCTTTTATGGAGCACTTTTTGCAAAAGGTACAGAAGAGCAACCGATTATTTTTACATCAAATGCATCAACTCCAGCCCCTGGAGACTGGGAAGGAATATATTTTACCAATGAGACAAATGATGCAAAGACAAAGTTAGAATATTGTAAGATTGAGTATGGTGGCAAAGATACTAATACAAATTTATATTTAAGTAATGCTTCTCCAACTATTAATCATTGTACAGTTAGGGCAAGCGGTCAGTCTGGAATTATTGCTAATGGCAACGGCTGTGACAATACTGTTATTACCTGTAGTAATTTCACAGAAAATTATTATGGTATTCATGCGATTAATGGTGCTCAGCCAGAGATTTCCAATAGTAATTTTATTAGAAATGAAAGTTATGGGATTTTTAATACCGGTGCCCAGATAAATGCTGAAAACAACTGGTGGAACAATTCGGCTGGCCCTTTTGCAGGTGATGGTGTCAGTGGTGATGTGGATATGGTGCCATTTTTAACTGCAGTTACTGATTGTATTGATGCTCCACCTTCTAACAGTCCTCCTTTTGCACCGGCTAATCCAACTCCTTCTGACAGAGCAACCAAGGTTGTGCTGATTGTTGAGGGTAACCCAGTACCTGTGGAACTCTCATGGATTGCAACTGATCCAAACCCCTTAGATGTACTTGTTTTTGATTTGTATTTTGGTATTGGTCCTGACAATCTTCCTAAAGTCGCTGAGAATCTTGCAACACCTAACTATTCCATTGAGAATTTGACTGAAGGAACTATATATTATTGGAAGGTTATTGTAAGGGATGAATCAGGGTCAGAAACCAGTAGTGCAATCTGGAAATTTGTTACTCTTGGTGATCCTCCTGATCTGATTGTATCTGATATAACATGGGAACCTTTATCATCCATTGGAGCTGGAGATATTGTAAGGTTTACAGCAGTTATAGAAAATACCGGTACAGGCCCGGTGGTAGATAAGTTTGATGTTTTATTTAAAATTGATGGAGCACACATTGGTAAAAAGAGTATTAATGCTTTTATACCTATTAACGGAAGTCTTGATGTAGAGCTTGACTGGAAAGCAACCATGGGCAGTGCTCATATTATTGGAGTTGTTGCAGACAGTTCAGAGACTGTTATAGAAACCCATGAGGAGAACAATACTGCATTAGAAACATTGCCGGCAATAATTGATAACTCAGCTCCGGCATTTTCATATTCATCCCCTAAGAATAACTCCCGGATCAATAATGTATCAAAAATAGTGATCATATTAAATGATCCCTATTCTGAAGTTGATGATGCTGCGGTTATCTCAAGTATTATTGTTAGACGTGGAGGTGTTCAAGTTCCAGGTTCGGTATCAGAATCAGGAGATATATTTAAATACCTTCCTGCAACATCACCCATGCTGCCTGGTGCATACACAGTTTCTTTTGTTTCCTGGGATACAACCGGTAATAATGAAGCACATACATTTTCATTTGTAATAGACACAGAACCACCGGTTAATCCAACTATTACAGGCGGGACTGTCATCAGTGGTCTTATCCAGATACGTCCAAAAAGTAATCTGACAAATAAAAGGCGTGTCATACTTACAGGTACAAGGGAACCTTTATCTATAGTAGTTATAAATGATAAAAAAGTTGTTCCTTTGGGCTCTGGAGACTGGACTTATGAGTATGCGCTTTCTGAAAATGAGAATACACTTAAGATATGGTTGCAAGATGAAGCTACAAACATAAGTGGATCTGTATTTGTAGATATTGTTTCTGATACACAAGCACCGATTTTTAACAGCATTACCCCGGCAGATAACTCATATTTAAATACTTTACCCGAGATTGTTACTATCAGCTATGATGAATCCGGTGGTACAGGTCTTGATCTGGAAAATACCATACACACCATTAAAGACGATGTACAGAAAGTGATTCATGGAACATGGAAAATTGAAAATAATAACAGTCTTGTGTTTAAGCCTGCCGGTATTTTAAGAGAGTCCAAATATACAGTTTCAGTTCACTTAACAGACAAGGTTGGTAACAAAGCTGCACCGGGAGTTTATCATTTTACTATCGATGTAACTCCACCTGCTGCTCCGCAAATTGATGCAGTTGCAACACCTGTAAATAATGCTTCACAACTTATCACAGGTTATAAAGAAAAATGGGCATCAATCTTAGTCAATGATGTGCAAAAGGTTGGTCATACTGATCAGGAAAGATGGTTGTATACTGTAACACTTTCGCAAGGGACAAACACTTTTGTATTTAATGCTGTTGATAGAGCGGGCAACAGGAGTGAACCTGCCACGACTGAGATTGTTTATAATAATATCGCACCGCTTCCTGTGGAGACTTTAAAAGGCGATGGTGAAGGGAACGGCGCAACTATATCTCTTGACTGGACCGGTTATGATGAATCTGTTCATGGTGATATCAAGCATTATGAAATATATCAGCAAAATATAGAGTTTACCGATATATCAGGAACCGATCCTGTACTTATTGTAGAAAAAGGTAAATTTACAGCCAATGTTACAGGACTTTTAAGAGACACAGTATATTGGTTCGCTGTTGTAGCCGTGGACAATACAAATCTTAAAGATCCCAATGTAACATCAGTTGAGATAACAACATCAGATATCGTTGCCCCGGAGAACATAAAAGATCTAACGGCCATATCTTTTGAACACAAACTTGGATACGAATGGACCCATTCGATAAACAGTGCCAATGATCTTGCAGGCTATAACATATATTTTGATGGTTCAGGTACTCCAATCACAATTCCTGATGATCAAAACACATGGGAAAAAGATAATTTACTGTCATCTGCTGCATATATTATAATAATTAAAGCAGTAGATAATGATAATAATGAGAGCAGCGGCGTTCAACTTAAAGGAGCAACTCTGCTCAATAATCCTGCTCATCTGGCAGTACAGCCTTATCATGGCTATGTCAAACTTAACTGGGATAAATCCACACCTTCTGACCTTGTTAAACATTATGCTCTTTTTGTAAAAGACTCTGATTTTACATCAGTTGAAGGCATGGAACCTGTTGTTAAAAAAACATCCAACTCAGGCAGCATTGCCCGATTAGAAAACGGCAAGCAATATTATTTTGCTGTAACAACTATCAACATCTCCGATGGCATGAGACCGGAAGTTACAACTGTGACAGCAACTCCTCAAAATGATGAAACAGGACCTGCAATTGGTAGTTTGACCTTTAAAAATGTACTTTATACAAATTTTCCCATAGTAGAATCAGGTAATTTTGCAATCTCTGTAACAGATCCCGCAGGGGTGAGTTCGGTTCAGTTTTTTATAGATAGCAATTCAAAAAAGACAGATAACAGCAAGCCCTACACCTGTGGCCTTGATATCTTTTCTATTGCAGATGGTGCCCATGTATTAAAAATAAAAACTACAGATACATTAGGTAATATTTCTGTTAAGGAATTTGCATTTACAATTAACCTTCCTCCTCCTCCGACACCTTTAATCACTTCTCCTGCAAATAACACCTATACAAATGAAGATAGCATTGATGTTAAAGGCAACGCTCAGCAAGATACTACTATTACAGTCTTTCTCAACAATACAGAGACAGACCGGAAACCGCTTACTGATAAAAAAGGAAAGTTTAAAACTAACCTTGAACTTGCAACAGGAGATAACAACATCACTGCAAGTGCAGAAAACAGAAACGGCCAAAGTCCTAGAAGCAATCCTGTAAAGGTAATTTTGGATGATTCTATCCCAAGCGCTCCGGAACATCTAACAGTAAGACCTCTACAGAACGGACAGGCAAGACTTTTCTGGGACAAGGTCCAGGATGTATTATCAGGGTATGATATCTATAGATCTCTCAGCTCCTTTGATGATAAGGGTCAGGCCCAGAAAATAACAAGTTCACCAATTAGAGGCACTTCATACACTGATATACCAACCGGAGACAGTACATGGTACTATCGTGTCACAAGTGTGACTAAAGCAGGCATAGAAAGTAATCTTTCTGACGAAGTCAATGTATTAACAGACAGTGTTGCTCCTTTTGCATTTACTTTAAATTATTTGCCACAAGATAATTATAACCCTGACAATAAAGTTTTTGGCCAGGGCAGGGTGGATGTTGAACTTATTGTGAGTGAAGAACTTATGGGCGCACCTTTTTTTAGCATTACTCCAGATGGCGGGATTCCAATTCCTTTAAAGCTAACTAAAGTAGAAGATAAAAAATATACAGGTTCGTTTAATATAGGCTCTACAACACCGTCGGGCAAAGCATGGGCAGTATTTTCTGCCAGAGACCTTGTTGGTAACAGAGGCACAAGGTTGTATGATGGTCAGTTCATAATGATTGATACTAAAGCTCCTCAAGTTTCTGAACTTATAGTTAATCCAACATCTCCCATTCAAAATAATGAACAAGCCCCGGTTATTGTTACAGCCATAT
>JAIOSM010000265.1 GCA_021107575.1 Desulfobacteraceae bacterium
ATGGCAAAAACTTCCTGATATTACAAAAATATGCCAAATCTCATGGAAACCAAAAACGCCTGGAAAAGGGTCTGGCCTTTTTAAAGAATAAATTACTGCTCCAATGCTGTAAAATAATCCTCCGGCAAAAAGCCAGGCAATACATGCGCCTTGTAAAGAAGTAACAATGGGATATATTGCAACTATACAAACCCATCCCATAATCAAATATATTAAAGTGGAAACTATTCTCGGGACATTCATAAAAAATATTTTTATTACAATCCCTGCAACTGCTAATCCCCAGACAACACCAAAAATGCTCCACCCCCAGGGTCCTCTTAAAGGAACAAGGCAAATAGGCGTATAAGTACCTGCAATCAAAAGAAAAATCATTATATGGTCAATCCGCCTGAAAATTGCAATTTTTTCTTTAGAAATTTTTAAACCATGATAAAGCGAACTTGATGTAAACATCATTACAAGAGTAGACCCGAAAATTGTAAAAGATATAACATGCCAGACTGAACCTTTTAATGAAGAAAAGACAATTAAAAGCGTTAACCCTACAATAGATGCGACTGCGCCTGCTGCATGGGAAATAGAACTGACTGGTTCTCTTAAAGCATTAGTAATAAAGCACATAAATTTAAATTCTTCTCTAAAATTATTATTAGATTAATTTTATCTCTTTATGTTTTTTTATATTTTTTTTACAAAAATTACAATCGTCTTTATTTTTTTTAAATATAATTCTTTGCAAACAAAATTTCATTGTGATATGCAATTGAGTTAATGTAATAAGCATTTTATAATCCGATAATGAATATTTATAATATTCATGGATATATTTGTTAATAATATAAACTTTTAGGAGGGTATTTAGTATGAAGTTCACAAAATTTGTTATTGTCTGTTTAACTGTTTTGATGTTTGCAGCAGTATCTTTCGCTGGAACACTCGAAGATGTTAAAGCTAAAGGGTATATTCAGGTTGGCGTTAACGGTTCAGTATTTGGTTTTGGAAAAGCTGATGATAAAGGTGTTTGGAAAGGTCTCGATGTTGATTGTGCCAGAGCTCTTTCTGTAGCAGTGTTCGGTAGCCCTGACAAATTAAAATTCACACCCCTGACAGCAAAAACAAGATTTACTGCATTACAGTCAGGTGAGATTGATGTACTTTTCAGAAATTGCACCCAGACTTTGAGCCGTGATTCTGCTCTTGGCCTTGATTTCTGCGTAGTAAATTACTATGATGGTCAGGGATTTCTTATTAATAAAAAACTTGGTGTTAAGAGCGCTAAAGAACTTGATGGCGCAACAGTTTGTGTTCTTCCCGGAACTACTACAGAATTGAACGTTGCTGATTATTTCAGAACAAATGGAATGAAAATGAACCCTGTTGTTATTGAAAACACAGCTGAATTAAACAAAGCATTTTTTGCAGGAAGATGTGACTGCTTAACTTCTGACGCATCTCAACTTGCCGGACAACGTGCAGTTGCTCCAAACCCTGCGGATTACATGATTTTGCCTGAAATAATTTCAAAAGAACCTTTGGCTCCCGCTGTAAGACATGGAGACAATAAGTGGAAAGATATTGTTAATTATTCTGTACTTACTCTAATAAATGCTGAAGAATTTGGTATTACCTCAAAAAACGTTGATAAAATGCTAAAAAGTACTAACCCAAAAATCAAACGTTTTTTAGGAGTTACTAAAGGTAATGGAAAAGCTCTTGGCCTTGATGAAGATTTCGCTTATAAGATTATTAAAATGGTTGGTAACTATGGTGAAATTTTTGAAAGAAACGTTGGTGTTAATACCCAGCTTGGAATCGAAAGAGGACTAAATGCACTTTGGACAGATGGTGGTTTAATGTATTCTCCTCCATTCAAGTAATAAATATTTAAAAATTTATTATGGTGCAATGAAAATTGCACCATAATATTTTTTTGAAAGTATTCTCAAATTAAAATGAATAAAGCTAAAATTAATAATAATTCTGAGGACATATCGTTCTGGTATGATCCTGATAAACGGTCAATCCTTTACCAGATAGGATCGGCTTGTTTATTTGCTTTTGTTGCATGGTACCTGGTTTCAAATACAATGGCCAATCTTGAAAGGCAATCAATTGCAACTGGATTTGGATTCTTAAATAATGAGGCTGCTTTTGAAATAGGTGAGTCCTTAATCGAATACTCAGCAGCAGACAGATACGCTCGAGCACTTTCTGTTGGTTTTTTAAATACTCTACTGGTTTCATTTATTGGAGTCATATTGACTGTTATCTTAGGAACATTTATCGGAGTTGCAAGATTATCAAAAAATTGGCTGATTAATAAATGTGCAGCAATATATATTGAACTTTTCCAGGATATTCCGGTTTTACTCCAACTTTTTTTCTGGTATGCATTCTTCTATGAAATGCTTCCATCACCAAGAGATGCCTTAAGTCCTGTTAAAGGTCTTTTTTTGTGTAACAGAGGTTTAATCTTTGGAATTCCTCAATCCCATCCAGTTTATAAATATATGGCAATTGCTGTCATAATTGCTGTGATTGTTATTTTTTTCTTAAAAAAATGGGCGAAAAAAAGGCAAGATTTTACTGGTAAGGCTTTCCCTGTTTTTTTTACTTCCATTTTTTTATTAATTGGGTTTCCTTTTATATGTTGGCTATTTGGTGGAACACCGACTGACATGAATATTCCTGTATTAAAAGGATTTAACTTCAAAGGTGGATTAACTATTAGCCCTGAGTTTGCAGCTCTTCTTTTAGGTCTTGTTTTATACACAGCAGCTTTTGTTGCTGAAGTCGTAAGAGCAGGTATTCAATCTGTTAATAGAGGCCAGACCGAAGCTGCCAAAGCTGTTGGTTTAAAATCAGGACAAGTTTTAAATCTAATAATTTTACCCCAGGCATTAAGGGTAATTATTCCTCCCTTAACTAGCCAGATGCTTAATTTAACAAAAAACAGTTCTCTTGCCGTTGCCATTGGATACCCCGATTTTGTCTCAGTTGCCGGTACAGCAATTAATCAGACAGGACAGGCAATTGAGGGAGTTATGTTAATCATGGTTGTATATCTGATATTCAGTTTATCAACTTCTGCATTTATGAATTGGTATAATACAAAGATGGCACTAGTCGAAAGGTAATTATTTCAAAATAAATTTTTATGGAATCAAATTTAAAAAATGAAAATAAAATTATAATTAAACCTCCCAGATCAAGTGTCGGCATTCTTGGATGGGTTAGAGAAAATTTGTTCAGCAGCCCCTTTAATACTGTTTTAACACTTATTATCGCCACGATCTTATGGTTTTCAATTATTCCCTTTTTACAATGGGCTTTTATTGACTCCTGCTGGCTTCCGGATTCTAACTGTAGAGAAACAAACGGTGCATGCTGGTCAGTTATCTCAAGTAATTATAAAATTATTCTTTTTGGATTTTATCCCCAGAATATCTTATGGCGCCCTATAACCGCTATTATCTTATTAGTATCATTACTCATTATTAGTAGAAACAGAAACTACTGGAATAAGATTCTTGGATATTCCTGGATTATATCCTTAGTTATAATGGGAATATTGCTAAAAGGCGGTATTTTTGGGCTTGAACCAGTTGACATTGAAAAATGGGGAGGAATTATCCTTACATTGCTCTTGTCTGTTTTTGGTTTAACTGCAGCATATCCTTTAGGTATTCTTCTTGCCCTGGGACGTCAGTCAAAAATGCCAGTTATTAAGACATTCTCTGTTTTTTATATTGAACTTATACGTGGTGTCCCTTTAATCAGTCTTTTATTCATGTCTTCTGTAGTTTTTCCATTATTTTTACCTGAAGGGGTCTCGATAAATGGTATTTTGCGAGCACAGGTAGCAATTATCATATTTACTGCTGCATATATTGCAGAAGTGGTCAGAGGTGGCCTGCAGGGAATGAATAAAGGCCAGTTTGAAGCAGCTGATTCCCTTGGATTGAATTATTCAAAGACTATGAGGCTGATAATTCTACCCCAGGCGTTAAAAATCGTTATCCCACCCTCAGTAAGTGTATTAATTTCGGCTTTTAAAGATACATCCCTTGTTGTTATAATCGGACTGTATGACTTATTGAAAACAACGCAATCAACATTATCAGAACCAAAATGGATGGGTTTTTCAGCAGAAGCATATATATTTATAGCGATTATTTATTTTGTGTGCTGCTTTTTTATGTCTAACTATAGCAGAAAGCTGGAAAAAGAACTTGATACAGGTTTATAACAATTATTATTAACAACTTTATTTATAAAGCGATTATCTATGAGCAAAGAAAACAATAAAAAAGAAGATATTTCAAAAGAAGATACAGTTATTGAAATTGTAGATATGCACAAATGGTATGGTGATTTCCATGTTTTAAACGACATTAATATCAATGTTAGAAAAAAAGAGATTATTGTTGTTTGTGGTCCTTCCGGATCAG
>JAIOSM010000187.1 GCA_021107575.1 Desulfobacteraceae bacterium
TGGGTGTGTTGGGAGAAGATGAACGAACTTATCTTGGACCGGATCTGGCTGAAGTAGGGCTTTAAGTGTCGGACTGAAAATTAAGGAGATATTCATGACCACAAATGCAAAAGGATCGGTAATGGTCGTAGGCGCCGGCATTGCTGGTATACAGGCTTCTCTTGATCTTGCTGATTCTGGCTATTACGTATATCTTATAGATAAAAACACTGCCATTGGCGGAACAATGGCTCAACTTGACAAAACTTTTCCCACCAATGACTGCTCCATGTGTATTATTTCCCCAAAGCTTGTTGAGGCAGGAAGACATCTTAATGTTGAGCTTATGAATATGACAACTGTTGAAGAAGTAACAGGTGAGCAGGGAGATTTTAAGGTTAGAATTAAAAGTCAGGCAAGGTACATTGATATCGACAAATGTACAGCCTGCGGGGAGTGTGCTGATATATGTCCTGTGGAGCTTCCCAATGAGTTTGATGAGGAGCTGGGAGACAGAAAAGCTGCATTTAAATTATATCCCCAGGCAATGCCATCGGCCTTTGCCATTGAGAAAAAAGATAAAGCCCCGTGTCGTCTGACTTGCCCTGCAGGACTCAATGTCCAGGGATATGTTCAGATGGTAAAAGAGGGCAAATATAAAGAATCCCTTGAAATTATCATGGAACAGCTTCCCTTACCCGGAACACTTGGGCGGATATGTCCCCATGAATGTGAGGATGCCTGTCGGAGATGTGAAGTTGATGAGCCTATTGCCATCAGGGATTTAAAACGTCTTGCAGCTGATCAGTTTGACCCGGGAGAAATAGAAATCAAATGCGCAGAAAAGATCGGCAAAAAAGTTGCCATTATAGGTTCAGGTCCTGCAGGGCTTGCAGCAGCATATCATCTTGCAAAACTGGGTGTTGATTCTATAATATATGAAGCCATGTCACAACCGGGCGGGATGCTGAGAGTTGGTATTCCTGACCATCGTCTGCCACCGGAAATTCTTGATAAAGATATAGAAGTAATTACCAACCTTGGTGTTGAAATCAAGCTTAACACTGCTCTGGGCACGGATTTTTCAGTGGATTCATTGCTGGACAACGGACATGACGCTGTTTTTCTTGCTTTGGGAGCGCATAAGGGTATTGATTTAGGTATTGAAGGTGAAATCCTTGATGGTGTCCGCCAGGGTGTTGAGTATTTAAGGGAACTTAATCTCACAGGACATACAACAACCGGCAGTCATGTTGCCATTATTGGCGGTGGAAATGTTGCCATTGATGTAGCAAGAGCTGCTGTAAGACTTGGTGCAAAAAAGGTAATAATTCTTTATCGCCGGACCCGCAAAGAGATGCCGGCATGGGAAGAAGAGATCTCTGCAGCAGAAGATGAAGGAGTTGAGATTATTTATCTTGCAGCACCTCAGATACTGCTTGCATCAAATGGGAAAGTCTCAGGGTTAAGAGTTTTAAAGATGGATCTTGGCGAGCCTGATTCTTCAGGCAGAAGAAGACCTGTTCCAATTCCGGGCAGTGAATATGACATTGAGATTGATCAACTGATCCCTGCCATTGGACAGCGCCCGGATATATCTTCTCTTGAAGACCTTGCAGATATTAAAATCTCAAAATGGTCAACAACTGAAGTAAATCCTGTGACTTTTGAGACAGATAAAAAAGGTGTGTTTGCAGGTGGTGATGTTCAGACAGGCCCAGGCGTTGCAATTGGTGCAATTGCAGCAGGTATGGAAGCTGCAATTTCCATTACAAGATACCTGAAAGGCGAAGATATGATAAAGGGCAGAGAACTGCCCATCATAGAGAACCCTGAATATATTCCTGTCTCAAATAACATGCCTGAAGAAAATCGCTATAAAATGCCTGAACTTGAAATTGCAAAAAGAGCAGGTAATTTTAGCGAAGTCGAGCTTGGCTACGGTGAAGAAGATGGTAAAAAAGAAGCTGCCCGATGTTTAAATTGCGGATTTTGCTCTGAATGTATGCAATGCGTGGATGCATGTCTTGCCGATGCAGTTGACCATTATATGCAAGACAGGGAAGAGGTTCTTGAGGTGGGAGCAATTATACTCTCGCCCGGATTCACTCCATTTGATCCATCTGAATATTCAGCTTATGGCTATGGCCACAGCCCCAATGTTATGACAAGTATGGAATTTGAAAGAATCTTGTCAGCATCAGGCCCCTATGGAGGGCATCTTGTCAGACCTTCAGATGATGTTGAGCCAAAAAAGATTGCCTGGCTGCAATGCGTTGGTTCAAGAGACATTAACAAGGGAGATCACTCATATTGTTCCGGTGTATGCTGCATGTATGCAAACAAACAGGCAGTGATTGCAAAAGAACATAGTGGTGATAGTCTTGATACGGCAATCTTTTTCATGGACATGAGAACCCATGGAAAAGACTTTGATAAATATAATATTCGAGCCCAGGATAATAGTGGTGTGAGATTCATCAGATCAAGGATCCATTCTGTTTTTCCGGAACCCGGAGATAAATACAGAATAGTTTATGCCACAGAAGCCGGTTCCATGGCAGAAGAAGTATTTGACATGGTTGTTCTCTCAATTGGTCTGTCACCGTTGGAAGGTGGAAAAGAACTGGCAGAGAAAATGGGTATTGAACTAAACAGCCATGGATTTGCAAAAACAGATAATCTATCTCCAATATCAACAACCAGAGAAGGAGTATATGTCTGCGGAACCTTTCAGGAACCAAAAGATATCCCGGCCTCTGTAATGGAAGCATCTGCAGCAGCAGCAACAGCTTCCATGACTTTAGCAGATGGCAGATGGTCAATGACAAAGACAAAAGAGCTTCCTCCGGAAAGTGATTTTTCAGGCCAGAAGCCCCGTATCGGTGTTTTTGTCTGCAATTGTGGTATCAATATTGGCGGTATAGCAGATGTTCCTGCAGTTCGGGATTATGCAGCCACTTTACCCTATGTTGTCCATGTCCAGGATTATCTTTTTACCTGTTCCCAGGATTCCCAGGATAATTTAAAGGAAGTTATAAAAGAAAATAAATTAAATCGAATTATAGTGGCAGCCTGCTCTCCAAGAACACATGAACCATTGTTTCAGGAGACAATAAGGGATGCAGGCCTCAATAAGTACCTTTTTGAAATGGCAAATATCCGGGATCAGAATACCTGGGTTCATATGCAGGAGCCTGAAAAAGCAACAAGAAAAGCAAAAGACCTTGTACGCATGGCTGTTGCAAGAGCAGCCCTTATCGAACCATTGCATCAGGTAAGTCTTGATATACAAAAATCCCTGGTTGTGGTTGGAGGCGGTGTCGCAGGTATGGAAGCAGCTGTCAATGCAGCTCAGCAGGGAATTGATGTACACTTGATAGAAAAGACAGGAGTCCTTGGAGGTATTGCAAGAAATCTCAATACAACCTGGCAGGGAGAACCTGTTCAGACCTATCTTATTGATCTTATTAAAACAATAACTGATACTAAAGCAATCACTCTTTATTTGAATACAGAGGTTGCATCTACCACAGGTTCCATGGGTAATTTTGTTACCACGATTAAAGCTAATGAAGGCAAAGCAAATGAAAATGAAGAAAAAGTCACTATTGAACATGGTGCTTCCATTATAGCTACCGGTGGAATGGAATATAAACCCAGTGAATACCTCTATGGCGACCATCCTGATGTGTTGACTCATCTGGATATGGATGCAGCCTTAAGAGATGATGATGAAAGAATAAACAAGGCAAAAGCAGTTGTCTTTATTCAATGTGTTGGATCACGAACCGAGGAAAATCCATATTGCAGCAAAGTCTGCTGTACACATAGCCTTAAGAGCGCTCTGGCAATTAAAAAGATAAGCAGCAGAACAAAAGTCTATGTGGTTTACAGAGATATCAGATCATATGGGTTCAGAGAAGATCTCTACCAGGAAGCAAGGGAAAAAGGGATAATTTTTATTCGTTATGATCTTGAAAAGATGCCGGAGCTTAAAAAAGATGCAGAAGGGCAATTGGAGTTTAATATTGTTGATCATGTTCTTCAAATGCCGCTCCGCATCAATCCTGATCTGGTGGTTTTAGCTTCCGGTATTGTCCCTGGAGAAAATAAAGGCCTTTTTGAAAAATTTAAAGTGCCTGTAAATGATGAAGGCTTTCTTGTTGAAGCCCATGCCAAATTAAGACCGGTTGACTTTGCATCGGACGGCCTTTTTGTTGCAGGTCTTGCCCATTATCCAAAACCATTGGAAGAAAGCATTGCCCAATCCCGCGCCGCAGTCGCACGAGCCATGACAATTCTTTCAAAAGATTCATTAATGGTTGGTGGAGTTGTGGCAGAAGTTACGCCTGAAAAGTGTGCAGTTTGCCTGACCTGTGTGAGGACATGTCCCTATGATATACCTTATATCCATGAAGATGGGTATGCCATGATCGCACCTGCAGAATGCCACGGTTGCGGCGCTTGTGTGGCTGAATGTCCCGGCAAGGCAATAACCCTGAATCATTTTACAGATCAACAGATTGTAGCAAAAACTGGTGCACTTTTTGAAGCAGCATTATAAATGGAGGCTATAAATGAATAAGGCTATGACTCAAGATTTTGAACCAAGAGTGATTGCATTTTGTTGTCAATACTGAGCATATGCAGCCGGGGACCTGGCAGGTTCCATGAGACTCTCTTATCCTGCAGATGTAAAAATTATTCAGGTGCCATGTACAGGCAGGGTGGATATTATCCATCTTTTAAATGCCATTAAGGATGGAGCAGACGGTGTCTATGTTGCAGGATGTCTGGAAGGTGAATGCCATTATATTTCAGGGAATCTTAAAGCAAGAAAAAAAGTTGAATATGTTAAAAAAACCCTTGAGGAAATAGGTATAGAGCCTGAAAGAGTTGCTATGTACAATCTTTCTTCAGCCCAGGGTGCAAGATTTGCTGAGATTGCCAGTGAAATGGTGGAAATTGTTAGAAAACTTGGGCCAACTCCAGTAATAAATAGTGCGGCCTGATAATGCAGCATAAAGGAACTTAAACATAAAAGAGGTGAACCATGATAGTTGCTGATCGCAAATCTCTTGAAGAGATATTAGAGATGGTAGCAGATTGTAAAAAGATTCTTATTGTCGGATGTAAGGGGTGCGTTACAGTCTGTAATGTCGGAGGTATCAAAGAGGTTGAAATTTTGTCATCATCTTTGGAAATAGCTAGAAAAAAAGCAGGCAATGATATTGAGATCGAGATGAAGACTCTGGAAAGGCAATGTGATAACGAGTATATAGAGCAGCTCAGTGAGACTGTAAATGATTATGATGCTGTCGTTTCAATGGCATGCGGTGTTGGTCCCCAGTTTCTTTCAGAAATGTACAGAGATCAAAAATTTTTCCCCGCACTCAATACAACCTTTTTTGGCGGTGCAACTGAGCATGGAGTATGGGAAGAAAGATGCGCAGGCTGCGGAACATGCATCATACACAAATATGATGGATTATGTCCCATAGCAAGGTGTGCAAAAAGTCTTCTTCACGGCCCCTGCGGAGGATCATCTAACAGTGTCTGTGAAATATCAAAAGATACAGAGTGTGTCTGGGATTTAATTGTAAGAAAGAAAATGGAACAGGGCAGACTTGAAGATCTTTTTATTGTAAATGATTTCAAAGACTGGAGAAGTGCCAGAGACGGTGGTCCGAGAAGAAGCATAAGAGAAGAACTTGTACAAGGAAATATATAAGGCGCAACATATAAAAAGGAGAGCCGGAAATGAGTGAACTTAAATCAGGGAGTAATCTTGAAAAGGTTCTTAATGCAGGTTATTTTGCTTTTACAGGAGAATGCGGACCACCAAAAGGTGCCAATGTAGAACATCTTACTGAAAAATTTAAATTTCTGAAAGGCAATGTGGATGCAGTAAATATAACAGATAACCAGACTGCTGTAGTAAGAATGTCAAGCCTTGCAGCTTCAGCTTTATTGGTCCAAGAAGGAATGGAAGCAAATTTTCAGATGGTCTGTCGTGACCGTAATAGACTTGCAATGATGGCTGACATATTAGGAGCCCATGCTCTTGGCATAAGAAATATGCTTTGCCTTTCAGGAGATCACCAGACCTTTGGAAATCATCCTGAAGCTAAAAATGTCCATGACATAGACTCCATGCAGCTCATAAGACTGGTAAAAACCATGAGAGAAGGCAAGTTCATGAATGGCGATGATATTGATGTTCCTCCAAAAATGTTCATAGGAGCAGCATGCAATCCCTTTGCCGATCCTTATGAATACAGAGTATATAGACTTGCCAACAAAATTGAAGCAGGAGCAGACTTTATCCAGACCCAGTGTATTTTTAACATGGAAAAATTCAGAGATTTCATGAAAAAAGTAGTAGATATGGGTCTTCATGAAAAATGCTATATCCTTGCAGGCGTTACACCAATGAAAAATGCAGGCATGGCAAATTTCATGTCCAAATTTGTCCCGGGCATGGATATCCCCGACGACCTGATCAAACGCCTCAAAAGCGTTGACAAAAGAGATCAGTCAGAAGAAGGTATCAAGTTCGCGCTTGAGCAAATAGAAGAGTTTAAAGAAATGGAAGGCGTAGCAGGCGTCCACCTAATGGCAATCGAATGGGAACACAAAGTCCCTGAAATAGCCGAAAGAGCAAAAGTCCTTCCAAGACCACAAATGTAATCCAGATTTTATCAGCTCAGCCCCTAAACATTGGGGCTGAGCTAAATCATCTTGACAAAAGGCATTCCCTCGTCTTATAGTCGCAAAAGATACAAGAGAATCACCTTTTGAGAAAAAGTTATAGAAAAAAAATCTACTCGAAATGGATAGCATTCTCTTTAATTTCATCCTGTTATAATGACTACACGTAATCAACAAAGCGGAGCTATGGCTTAGGCATCAAGAGACTATCACAGTTCCCATAGTCTCTTGGGGGTTGCCCGGCTACTTTTACTAAATTTTTTAAAAAGGGTTGCTTAATTTTTAAAAATAACTTTTTTCCCCACAGACTCCACGTATGGGGGGGGTACTCATCTTTTTTCTTTGTTTTTTATTGACATTTCAATTTTTTATTCTTAAAATCAATTTTTGGAGAAAAATGTTTTTCTTATAAAGTTTTTTTAATAAAGAATTAAAAGGAAATAGAACTATGAAAAACAATTCCCCTATAAGTTTATTGGAGACAACTATTGAATTTTGAATCTATGTCTGTAGGTGAACCTTCAGCCCTTGAATGGATTAAAAGATTAAAACAAAATGGCAAAGAATGTAATTCTATTGATTTGTTTGATTCAAATGAGTTTAATAAATTTCACTCTGCAGTTGTATGGCATAATATTATTACGGATGAACGCTTTGAAGCAGTTGAGTCAATAACAACTTTAATAAATTTTATTGAGAGTATTGATATTAATTCGAAAAACCTCACTGGAATATTAGATTGGGCTTGGTTAGATAAACAAAATTTATATGAGAAATATAAAAACACTCTAACCGCAAGAGGACCAAAACCTAAAGAAATTTCACCAAGTAGCCCTGGTTATGACAAACTTTGTTGTATAATCAAGCACTCCAAGCCCCAGAACAATAATGTGGATACTATTGACTGGCCATTAACACCATATTTTGAAATAGGTCGACCATTAACTTGGTTGACTAGGCTTGACGATTTAAAAGATTGTTTTGCTAATGGTGTTACTAATTCAGAAGAGGCATTATCACGAGTAGGTATAGAATGTTTTGAGGAAAAAATAGGTGAGCCAATATCTATATATTTAATGGTCATTGATTCAAAATATGTTTGGGATGATTTAAGAGTTCCAACGGTAATTGATTCAGCATTCTATTATTTGTTCGGTGCCACTCAAAAAAGTGATGGTCCCACTGGTATGACAAGACACACATTAAATGGTAAAGGACACGGTGTGCCTGAACTTGTTATTTCGAATGAAAGATTGAGTGATATATACTCAGAACAAGGAGCAACCGCAATATGGATTAAAGAAAGTTGGGAATCCGAGCCACTTGTAATTTCTAAGAGTCATGTTAATTCTCGTTGGTTGAGCGAAATAAAAAATGATATCAATAAATAAAAAATAAGGTAGAATAGAAATATGTCAGAGTGGGATCCATATATAATCGCTTTTGAAAATATTAAGTGTATATCTGTTGAGAAATTGCAGGAATATATATTCCTGCGGCTTACCGGAAGGGAGGCTGATCCACCATGCAACTGGTCTCGAAACCAAGAAGCGCCAGAGGGTTTCCTTATTTGGGCAAACAGCGCTGGTAATCCAGACTTTCAAGGGAAGCTACTCGCTGCATTAAAAAATATGGTTGAAAAACATATTCAAGAGTTTATTGCCAGACCTGCTCTTCCTGGTAGTGCCAATATACTTTCTCGGCTTTTCTACATTTCCGAAATGATTCAAGCAACTAATATTGTAAAAATTTTAAAGCAAGAAATAATCAAGGATGGGCAAATTAGAATTGATGTAGCAAAAAAACTAGGAAATGCTAATATAATTCCTTGGGGCGAAACATTATTACATCAAACGCTTAGCCTTTTGAGTGTTCTTGAAATGCTGATAGAATCACCCAACAAATTTGAGGTAAAGTCTTTCTGGATTCCAATTCTTAAAAGAGATGAGGATCGGATCAAAAAAAATCTTCCTTTGAATACTTGCAAAATTGCACTGAAAGCCTTAGGAACGGAAAATTGGAAGGAAACTATTGAGAAATATTTTCACTATTATGTCCAACACTTCCTAAAAAACGAAATTGATCAAGGTCAGTCTGAACTTGCTGTTGAACGTGAACTGGCGGATACAATATATTTTTTCTTACTGGAATCAAAACGACAGCAAGAAATTTTTTTTTATATCTCCAGGTTAACTCCAACACTTTTTAACGATCCTACACCTTTGGGAATAAGCTTTCAATTTTTTGCAACTGAAGAAAAAATAATAACTGTTTTAAGAGGCGCATTAAAATATCTCTGTAACTCTCCGCGAGTCTTTAATAATGTTGAATTACAAAGGAATTGGAAGAATTTTTTTTCAGAGGATATAATTCGCCTGATCAATAATAGACTTCTGCCATCTCTTCAAAAACAGCAAGAAGATAGAAAAGCAAGAGATACTTATCAAAAATCCCCTAAAAACATTTCAGATTTTAATACATATTTATTTAACTTAAAGGATATTGCTGAGAATCCTCAAGCAATGGTGGTGAATTCATGAAAACAATTACATTTTATTCTTACAAAGGTGGAGTGGGACGTACAATGGCGCTTGCCAATATTGCCCATCGGCTTGCTCAAAAAGGAAAAAAAATTGGGATGATGGATTTAGACCTTGAAGCTCCTGGGCTTTCACTTATGTTGGATTTTGTAGACAAAAACAATAAATCAGCTTTGGGCATTTCAGCATTCCTAAAGCGTTCGGATGATGAAATCAAGAAAGATAGTGCCAACGCAGCACGTAAACGTGCGAACATATCTGGAACTGACGATGAACGTAATATTGGCATAGGCCGTTATTGCCATTGGATTAATTCCGAAAAATTCAAATATCCCGGCAAAATCATTTTTCTTCCGGTCGACGATACGTCTTTTTCCCTAACAGAATTTATAGAGTCAGATTCGGATGGTAAAGGCGCAGAACGTTTGCTTGAAATTCAGAAAGGTTTCGCTGCATTAGGTTGTGAATATCTTTTAGTAGACTCCAGAACAGGACTCTGTGGTACTTCAAGAATCGCTTCGATTTTATATCCAGATATTGTTATCATGTTACTTGGTCTTAATAAGCAGAACCTTATTGGAACAGCAAATGCTCTTAGCGAATTTAGTAGTTCAGGGGCAGATGATATTTTCTATATATTGCCATCTCTTATACCTTATGGTGAGGAAAAGTTAAAAGAGCAAGCATTTAATAAAATCAAAAAACAGATTCTTAAGAAAAATAATCTGCCTGATGACCGATTATTAATAGATTTTAGCCGCCCATATAATCCTCAAGTCGCTATTGAGGATCGGCCAATGGTGATAAAAGGCGTTGCGAATCTGCTTTCAGAACGTTATGATCAACTTACGGAAAAATTAATTTCGTTAAATAATGAAGATCCTCTATCAAAAATGGAAAAAGCAAAACAAGCATTAATTGATAATGATCCTTCAAAAGCTTTGGAGCTTATTGGCCCTTTTTTTGAGAAACCTCCTTTTGACGATAATATTGATTTTTTAAAACTTTACGGTCAGGCCTGCACAAAAAAAGGCGTTACAGTAGAAGCAAAAGAGGTTATAGGCACAGCGATGAGGTTGGAGGCTGAAGAAGATAAAAAATCTGGTGTTCCTACCATAAGAACGACTTTTATAGAAATTGAACGACTTGAAAAGGTAGGAGGAAGGCATAGAGCTCAGTTGTCTCTTTTATTGGAGGCTAAAGAAAAAAAATATAGAGGGACAGAAGATGATATCAGTGTACTTTATGGAAAAATAATTTCAATATATCAAGATACAATGGACTTGCCAGGTCTTATTAAGTGGAATAAAAAAGTTATTAAAGAAAAACCAGAGTTTGCAGCATCTGCTGCTACAATAATTTCATCTCTTCATATGTCTCATGGTGAGATTGATCGTGCTAAAGGTATTTTTCAGGAGACATATAAGGGTGTTATGTGTTCAAAAGAATCAGGGTTAGCAAAAAATCGTGATTTAGCTTTTGTACTAGACCGTTGGTCTAAGTTGTTTGCTAATTTGAGATTATATGATAAGGCTATTGAAAAGCTTATTGAAGCAAATGAATTTTTTCAAGGTAGAGAATTAATTGGTAATATAATAGATATCGGAAATCTAATTAGCAAGGATCCTAATAAATCGTTTAAGGATGAAGTTTATTTTTTCGAAAATGCTCTTGAAAATATAGATAAAAAAAAATCGGTTAGAATCATTAAGCGAATAGTAGAGTTGTACGAAGAAGATAATCGTATTGCAGAAGCAATTGAATTGAGAAAAGAATTACTGGACTTAGAAAAATGGAATCAGCGAGATGAAATTTTATATATTCGTCGTTTGCAGAAAGAAAATCAATTGCCATTCGATGACGATTATGAAAAATTAGCACAAGATTGGCTGGATAAAGAACCTGGTAGCTATTTTAATATTATGACTCTTGCTGAACTTGTCTACCTTCGAGGCGATATAACAGAAAGCATGAATATTTTTATTAATGGTGCGAAACAAAATCAGGAAAATCGTGAAATATTACCTCGTTCAATGACGCACATAGCTGAAGAGGTTTGGGAAACCAGAGGAGATGAGGCTATTGCTACCTTTATTGATGCTTTGAAAGATACTGTATTTAAAGATTCAATATTTGCAAAAAATGCTCTTTCAAAATTATACCGCTTATTAGGGCATTGGGATGACTCATTGAAGGAACTTGTTGATTGTCTTAAATTAACTGGAGCAATTAAGGGCAGTTTAAATTATTTTAGACTAATTGTACAAATTATAGAACGCCGAGACAGATGGAATGATGCTATAAGTTTGATAAAAGAAGAATCAAAAAATCATATCGATGATATAGAGTGGCCAATTTTTACAGCTGAATTTTATATAAGAGCTGCCGTTGTACAAAAAGGTAAAAAAAGACAACAATTTCTTGATATAGCACTTGATATCCTGCAAAAGTTTGAAAAGAAAACAGGTCCTATGCAATTGGATAAAATTTTGCCGGTTCGTTATCATATAATAGTTGAGATCCTTGGTGATTCTGAAAGAGCATGGAAGGATTTCGAAAACATTAAGAAGAAAAAATTTGAGAACCAGCAAATTGAATTAGATAGAGCTATGCCTATTGCAAAACGATTTATATTACTGTCTTTAATGGAATGGGATGAGGTGGAGAAGGAAATTGAGCAACAAGCTTATTTTGCAAAAGATGAAGATGCTTGGGAATCTATATTATTGAATAAGGCTGATTTATATTTTATGGCAGACGAACCAGCAAATTCGCTTAAAACGCTTGAGCGGCTTAAAGGGGATCAAATTAAAAACAGTATGGCATTTCAATTTCTACAACTAAGATGTTATGAAGCAACGAATTGTGATGTAGAAGTTGAAATAGCTCTAAATTTTTTAAGGAAGCAATTTAAAGAATATGAATTATATGAAATGTCTAATATTGATTTGGCTCATGTGATAAACTACGAATTAAGATGTAAAGAAAATATTAGTGAACATTTGGAAAAAGTGAAGATGGCTGTAAAATGGCTTGACGTTCAAGATATTAATTATTCGAGTGCGAGGGTACAATCATCTGTTGCACTTTATCATTTCACTTTTGGCTCACGTAAAATTGCTAAAACCAAGTTAAAAAGACTGAAGCAGATTGGATACTATCATAGGTGGAAAGCAGAATTTCTACATGATATTAAAACTGTAAGTAAAATTCATGGTATTCCAATCAATCTTGATGAGATCAGACGGAATTTTCCGCAGAAGTAATAAGTTGTTTGTTGTTTTAGAAAAATTCAACTTCAAAATCGTAACTATAAGTTATCAGTTTGTGCATTTTTCTTACAGGATTCCTCCTGGCAGTCTTCTAAAATAAAAAATGATAAGTTTTGAACCTTTTGTTGGATAAATGTTACTTTAATCATAGAGACATCATTTGGTGTTTCTAAATATAATGTATTGATAAAATTATTTTTTAAAGGAGGGAGACATGGAAACAGATCAAGAAAGAAGAAAGTTTTTTGCTGTTGCTGCAAAATTTAGTGCCGTTGCAGTTACTTTGGGTTTGGGAGGATCAGCAGTGCTGGCAACCAGTGCTGAAGCTGCAAAAATCAGTCCTTTGCAGCTCCTGTTTAATGAAGCTATAAAAACAGGTGATATGAAGATGGCTTTTAAAAAATATGGAAAACAGTGCAAACTTAATAAAGCTCAGATTAAGGCGCTGCACAGTCTTACAAAAAATGATCTGCTTATTTTAAAACAAATTCAGAAAAAGCTTTCACCTTTGGGTGATCAGCTCAACAACATTAGAATTATTGTTTAATACAAAAAAGATCACAGATGTTGCACTTATCTGTATGCCTTTTATGGCAACTGACAGACCATCACTTGGGTTAAGCCTTTTAAAAGCAGGCCTGACAGCTGAAGGGATTTCTTCTAAAATCCATTACCTGAACCTTGTCTATGCAAAGATGATCAGTCTGGATAAATTCAATATGCTGAATATTTTTCCTGAGGCTGATCTTGTCAAAGAATGGCTTTTCACAGAATCTTTGTGGGGTGATAATAAAAAAAGGGATTCTCAGTATATAAAGGATGTCATAGAAGGCGGGGCTGAAGAGCACAGAGTTCACAAGGCGGGAACAGAATGTTTTGATTGCAAAGATGAAATTTTGTTCTGTAAAGACAAGGTAAAGGGATTTTTAGATTATTGTGTAAATGAAATTCCCTGGAATGATTACAAAATTGTTGGGTTTTCTTTAATGTTCCAGCAACAGATAGCATCACTGTCCCTGGCAAAACTCATCAAAGAGAAATTCCCGCATCTTTATATTATTTTCGGAGGGGCGACCTGCAAGGGAGAATCAGGGCAGGCACTATTAGAATCATTTCCTTTTATTGATGCTGTCTGCCTTGGTGAAGGAGATATAGTTTTTCCTAAGTTTGTCAAAGCTTATTTAGAGGGGAAGGCTGATTTTCCTGGAATTATCAGACAGGCAGGCAAAGTAAATCCTTTTACCCAGGAAACTCCTGTTACTGACTTAAATACTTTGCCACACCCTGATTATGATGATTTCTTTGAGCAGGTTGAGCAGGATAAACATCTGGCCGGGCAGAATTTTCTTTTAATGCTTGTGAACTCTAAGGGGTGCTGGTGGGGCGAAAAATCACAATGTACTTTTTGCGGCCTTAACGGGCCTGATCTTCGCTTTCGGCAAAAACATGCAAAAATTGTTATTGATGAAATCATATGGATGCTGGAACGATACGGATCCCATACAAGAGAATTTTATGTAGCTGACTGTATTATGCCCAAAGAGTATAAAAAAACTCTGCTGCCGCAATTAAAGAAGCTGAATCTGGGAATAAAAATATTCTATGAAATAAAAGCCAACCAGACAAAAGAAGATATTCAGTTATTAAGTGAAGCAGGCGTGACAGGGATTCAGCCCGGCATAGAAAGTTTGAGTACACGTGTATTAAAGATTATGAGAAAAGGGGTTACATCACTTCAAAATATCCAGCTGCTGAAAAACTGCCTCCAGTTTGGGGTTGCGCCTAAATGGAACTATCTGACAGGTTTTCCCGGTGAAACATACAAAGATTATGAGGGGCAGGCAGATCTTATCCCGGCCCTGCAGCATCTTACGCCTCCCCTCATGCCCGGGATAAGAAGGATCCGCTTTGACAGGTTCAGTGTCTATCAAGCGGAACCTGCAAAATACAATTTAAAGAATATGCGTCCATACACCTCATATCAATATATTTTTTCAGGGTTGAGCCCTGATATGATTGATAAAATAGCATATCATTTTATTTGTGATTTTGATGGTCAGGATGATATTGGATCATATACAAAAAGTATTGGGAAAGCTTGCAAAGGCTGGATAGATCATCAGCATGAGGCTGCTCTTTTTACAATGAAAAAGCATGATGACCTGGTTCTTTATGATTTCAGACCGGGATTTTCAAAATCATCTTATACCTTACAAGGAGATACTCTTCTTATTTTTAAGGCCTGTGAACAAATACAAAAAAGAAAGTATCTTGAACAGCTTCTCAGTAAAGAAAAATTGGATTCAATATTGAATCCATTAATTAAGCGCAAATGGATTATTGAAGAAAACAATAAATATCTGAATCTTGCAGTTTCCCTTGATTTTAATTATTTCCCTCCGGAAGGTGTCTGGCACGAGTTGGAAAATATTTTACAGTGATACTGCTTGATTCGACAAAATGTATCAACAATGTTGACTCTTTTATTGATATACCTGATATTATTTTGTGGCAAAAGCATACTTAGAAACAGATTTGGAAAAGTTTAAGGCCAATCATGAAACTGACAAGAAATGAAATCGAAACACTTTGGAATAATTGGAACACTGCTTGGGATAACCATGACCTGAACAGTGTGATGGAATTTTTCCACGATGATATTTATTTTAACAACTGGACAGGCGGCAGTGCAAAAGGAAAAGAGCAGTTAAGGGATGCATGGCAGGACTGGTTTTTAAATCATGGGAACTTTGAATTTGTTCAGGAAGAGAATTTTATTGATGTGGACAATCAAAAACTTCTTTACAGGTGGGAATTAAATTGGCCCTCTTTTGAAAAAGGGTATGAAGGCAGGCTGGAAAGGCGAAGAGGGGTTGATGTCATTCATTTCACGGATGGAAAGATCATTAAAAAGTTGACTTATTCAAAAACTACTCTTGAAATTGAGGGAGAGCACGTTAAGTTAACTCCATCTCTTTGACATAACATATGTTTTATGTAAAAAATGCTGTTGCAGTCGCAAGAGTTATTCCTGATTGGGAGAGTTTATAAGAAGCTGGCAATCCTTAAAAAAGGACTGCCGTTAACAGATTTTTGGTGTTTTGATGAAATTCATAAATATACATCCTTAATTTATATGAAAACTAAAACTAAAATATTTATCTTTTTAATTTTATTCGCTATTTTTGACTTGATAATCCCGTTTCCAATTACCGCTGTAGTTTTACTCTATGTATTTTTTAAAAGACCGGTTTGGTTTAAAGAATATGTAAAAGATATTTATGATATAAAAGAACCCTAATCAATATGAAATTTGCAAACGATCCAATGTTAGATACACCCCTTCCCGGGCTTGATGACTCTGAAATGGGCAGCATTCCGAAGTCTATGCCTTGTGTCATTGATGCCCATGTCCATTTATTTCCTGAAGAGATTTTTAACGCTGTTTGGAAATGGTTTGATAAATACGGATGGCCTGTTCGCTATAAATTAACCTCAATAGAGCTTTTGGAGTTTTTATTGAACCGGGGAATAAGTCATATAATTGGCTTACAATATGCTCACAAGCCTGGAATTGCAAATGAGTTAAACCTGTTCATGGCAGAACTTTGTCAAAAATTTCCTCAACAACTTACTGGCATGGCAACAGTTTTTCCCGGTGAAGAAGACAGCAAAGCCGTACTGGAGAATGCTTTTAAACTTGGGTTAAAGGGAATAAAACTTCATTCTCATGTGCAGTGCTTTGACATGAATAGTAAAGATATGATGGTCATTTACGAGACATGCTCCTCTCACGGAAAACCAATAGTAATGCATGTCGGACGAGAGCCTAAGAGCCCTGTGTATAAATGTGATCCATATTTATTATGTAGTGCTGACAAGTTAGAGGAGGTTATTAAAAATTTCCCCGCATTAAAAGTATGTGTACCACACCTTGGGGTTGATGAATTTTCAGCCTATCAAAAACTGATTGAAAAATATGATAATCTCTGGCTTGATACGACTATGGCATTAGCTGATTATTTACCAAATCTTACACCACCGCCACTGATAGAGATGAGAGCAGATCGAATCATGTATGGCTCGGATTTTCCAAATATTCCTTATGCGTGGGATCGTGAAATTAAATTAATTCATAAAATGGATTTACCTGAAAAATTATTGAAAAGAATTATGGGGAAAAATGCAGTTGAGTTTTTCTCAATAAAGGCTATGAGAAAAGCGGGCTGATTCATCTCAGTTTATACATGCCTGATAATGAAATTTTTGCATTAGTTCGAGTTTGACATAATTTTCTAATGTGATTATAATGTAATTACATTAATCTCGGATGGAGGTAAGTATGACTACTTTGATAAGGATTGGCAACTCACAAGGCGTAAGGATTCCAAAAGCAATTATTGAACAGGCTAAATTGGAAGGTCAAGAATTGGTTTTTAAAATTAGTGATGAGGGGCTGACAATTCAACCTGTGCAAAAACCAAGACAAGGGTGGAAAAAGGAATTTGATAAAATTTTAAAAATAAAAGAAGCTGATCCAATTGATCAAGAATGGTTAGATGCTCCTCTTACCAATAATGGGGAGTGGGAATGGTAAAACAGAATACTCATAGATTCGATATATGGTTAGTCCGATTAGATCCAACAAAGGGCTCGGAGATTCAAAAGACAAGACCATGTGTTATCATTTCACCTGATGAAATGTCCTCGCTAAAAACTGCTATAATTGCTCCAATGACATCTAAAGGGTTTAATTTTCCAACTCGCATTCAATGTACTTTTCAAGGGAAAAAAGGATTGATTCTATTGGATCAATTGCGCGCAGTTGATAAATCCAGATTAATTCAAAAACTCGGTACGATTTCTCAAAGAGCCCAGGTTAAGACAGTAAATTGTTTGCAGGAACTTTTTGCACACTAAAAACAAATGCCTTGATCCTGATCAGCTTTTTCCAACTCAGGATATTCCACAATAAAATGAACAACACTGATGGTGAGCCTCTTGAATTTCTAAATGAGCTCAATAAAAAAGGAGTTAAAAAAGTCAAAAAAGAAGTGGGTATAAAATAACATATGCGATAATTGTAAGCTGATTCCTAATTGTGCAAAATCACGCAATGTTTTTGCTTGAAATATTGCGTGATTTTGCGTATTCTTTCTAAAAAGGAATTAAATATGTCAAATATTAAATTGTCATCACAACTTGAACGTTCATTATGGGAGCTGGAAGAACGGCTCATCAGAATTCATATTGAACTTGAGGGTATCTCAGGGGAAGAGACTCGATATCTCCACAGATTTGCGCTGATTTGCAACATTGGAGCATCTACAAGGATCGAAAATTCGGTACTAACAGACCAGGAAATTGAATGGATTGATACGGTTTTGACAAAAGATGGTAAAACAACAGCCTTTGATCAGATGAAAGGCTTTATAGAGGACAAGCTATCTAAAGATAAAGAACGGAGTATCGAAGAAGTAGCTGGTTGCAGGGAAGTGCTAAAAACCATTTACCACCAGGCTGATCAATTTTTTCCGTTAACTGAATCAACTATCCGGGGGCTTCATCACGATTTGCTTTGTTACCATTCGGGTTCTGCACACCATTTGGGAGGGTATAAAACAACTCAGAATAAAGTGGTTTCTAAAAATTTAGAAACCAGAGAGGAACGAGTAGTATTAGATCCCGCTCCACCCGGTATAATCACACAAACAGCTATGGTTGATTTGACCATCTGGTATAATAAAATGACAGGTGGAAGTATCAAATCGAATTATCCTCTTCCAGTCCCTGTTTTATTTATATTTCGATTTTTGGCGATTCATCCTTTTACTGATGGGAACGGTAGGCTCGGCCGGGCACTTTTTATTTTAGCCTTACTCCAAAACGGTTATAAACATTGGAAAAGCATTGTTCCATTGCTTGCTATTGATCGACACATAGAGCAAAATCGGCCGCTTTATTATTCAGTCTTGCATAAGTGTTCCAAAGGGAAATTCTATCAAAATCCAGAGAAGTATGAAATAGAACCTTTGATTTGGTTTTTTGTAAAAATAATTGATTCAGCATTGGATGATATCCCGGTTTATCGAAAACGGTTTGTAAATTTACAAAAGCTTTCAAAAACAGCTTTGATTGTTTTGAATTGTTTTAAAGAAAAACCAGAAAACCGGTTAAATGCAAGTTATATTATCAAAACAACCGGGATTCCTTTGAGGACGATTCAATACAGTCTGAAAACCCTTGTAGAAAAAGAATTTCTGCAACGATTAGGGCAGGGGAGGGGCACACGCTATCAGCTCGTTTTTTGATAATCATGAAAAAAAATAAAAATACGAACAATAAAAACCCGCTTATCAGGAAGCACAAAAAATACCTTGAACTTCGCTCACTCAAAATGCATTGCAGTATGAATTTTGTCAATAACTCTGTCAAAACAGGTTTAAAAGTATTATTCTAAGCAATAATTATGGAAAATAACATTCAGGGCAAGAGTAAATCACAGATAAAAAGAGAGGCTGAAGAACTCCAAAAACTTGGAGAAGAGCTCATCAAATTGCCAATACAGCAATTAAAAGGTATGGGGCTTCCTGATAAGCTGCTTAATGCATTGATTGAAGCCCAATCCATTAAATCCAATGTTGCAGGTAGAAGGCAGAGGCAATTTATTGGAGCATTGATGAGGGATGTAGACCCGGAACCGATCCGGCAAGCATTGCTGCAAACCAATGCTTATCTTCCTATAGAATCAAAAATAGTTAAGGAGTCCAGGAAGTGGATTGACAGACTATTAACAGGCAATCCGGCTGTGCTGGAAGAACTTGTCTCTGCCTGCCCGGGACTGGAGCGTCAGAGGCTGAGACAGCTTTTAAGAAATATCAAAAAAGGGAAAGCAGCCGGCAAGTCTTCCAAATCTTTTAAAGCACTGGAACAGCTAATTACAAAAAGTCTGAACAGCAGGGGAGACAATGCGGAACTGTGAAATACTAAAAGGTATATATCCCAAGCAATTAGTAAAATAAGATGTTCAATTGAAGGAGATTAAAAATGAGATCATCACAATTTTTTTTATTAATCGTGGTCATTTTGTTTGTGCAAGGATGTTCATCTTTTTCTCATACTAACAAAAGGCTTGGACAAGAGCCTTTGCAAACAAAAGCAACTTTTAAGATTACACAAGATAGAGGAGAGACTCAGCAAAAAGTACTATTTATACTTTCATTATCTGGAGGAGGAAGCAGAGCAGCATATTTTTCTGCTTCAATCATGTTAGCTATGCAGGATGTATTTAAAGCTGAAAAAGTCGATTTATTGAAAGAAGTAGATATTATTTCCGCAGTATCCGGGGGTTCCTTGCCAGCAGCATACTATGTCATCTCTAAAGATCCTAATGATAACTCAAATGGAATTAAATTTGATAGAGAGTGGAACTCAGAAATTGTAAAGAAATTAATGAGTAAAAATTATAAATACAGATGGCTGGGTAATTGGTTTCGGCCTGAAAATATGTTGAAATTCTGGTTCACTGCATTTGACAGATCAGATATCATGGCACAGACTTTAACTAATAATCTGTTTGATAGTAAGATAATCGGGACTGATCTTAAATTTGGAGATATAGAAGTCAACACAGATCGCCCATACATAGTATTAAATGCT
>JAIOSM010000401.1 GCA_021107575.1 Desulfobacteraceae bacterium
AATCTTTCTCTTTCTTTTTTAAGGAAACAATAATAAAAAAATGACAAAAAAAGATCTGACATACCATTTAAAAAAGATCAGTCATTTTTACGGGAATAAAAAAGTACTTGAGATAGATAACCTTGAAATTAAAAAAGGCACCATTACCGGGCTTATCGGCCCGAATGGGTCCGGGAAAACCACACTTTTACGACTTCTGGCTTTTGCTGAAAAACCAAGTTTTGGGCAAATTTTTTACAAAGACCGACAAGAGTTTCCCTTTTCACCGACAATCCGCTCAAAGGTAACCCTTCTGACTCAAAAACCTTATCTTTTAAGGCGGACTGTTTTTGAAAATATTGCCTATGGTCTGAAGATCAGAAAAGATATCAAACAGCTTGAAGAACGCGTAGAAAAAGCCCTTAACAATGTTGGTCTTAATTATCAAAATTTTGCCCAGAGAAAATGGCATGAATTATCAGGAGGAGAAGCCCAAAGAGTTGCCATGGCTGCAAGGCTGATCTTAAAACCTGAAGTATTGCTCCTTGATGAACCCACCGCAAGTGTTGATACAGAAAGTGCTAAACTTATACGTAAGGCATCTTTAAAAGCAAGGGACATCTGGGGTACTACCCTTATTATTGCAAGTCATGATCTGCAATGGCTTTATTCTATCAGCGACAAACAGCTTTCTCTTTTTAAAGGGAATATATTTACATCCGGTATGGAAAATATCATCACAGGTCCGTTTGAGCGTCTATCTGAAAGGGAATCTGATAAAAGATTTGTAAAAAAGCTTAAGGATGGACAAATAATTACACTGAAGGCTCCACAAAACAAAGAATGCACAACAGCGATTGTTAAGAAAAAAAATATCACCATTGAGCTTGAAAAAAGTTCGGACAACGGCATTTATAATCAATTGACAGGTCATATTGTTTCCATGCTGTTAGAAGAGAAAAGAGGGGATATTATGGTCACAGTCGCTGTCCATGATCTTTCTTTTGTTCTAAGACTCAGCTCTGATCAAATAAACAGCCTCAGTCTTTATCCAGGCAAAAAAGTCCTCCTCAAGTTCCATTCAAGCGAGGTTGAATGGATTTAATATGCTTTCTTGATTTGAATCAATTATTTTATTTGGAAAGTATATATAATACAAAGTATTGTAAATACGAAGAAAATAAGTAAGCTAAGCCTATAAGTGATTGAACAAATTAAAGGAGGAACAAATGACAAAAAAAAACGAACTGATTAAAAATATTCCATTCTCAGAACCTGTTGATTTAAAAGGTATGGTAGATTATGAAGAGGGCAGGGTGGTCAGCAGAACTCTTGCAGGCAAAGCAAGTGTCAATATCACTTTGTTTGCCTTTGATAAGGAAGAGGGGGTCAGTGCTCACACATCGCCGGGAGATGCCATGGTGCAGGTTTTAGATGGTGAAGCACTGATTAACATAGATGGTACAAAGATTCATGCAACTGCAGGACAAGTTGTTGTTATGCCAGCAAATGTATCTCATTCTGTTACGGCTGTGACTCGGTTTAAAATGCTTCTGACTGTTGTGAAACAACCTGTTGGTATTCAGGGATTATAGGGCTTATTGTTGGATCAACTGCCCTGTGAGATATGTTAAAAGGGTTCCAAGCCCTTTAATGTCCAGGTAGTTATTCGCACTATCCTGAAATAAAAAAACCGCATTAGCTGGCATCATTTCATCTGTATCATTAAAATTAAGAATTATTGGAATTTTGCTTAATGCCTTAAATTTTATACTCAGGTCATAGGATGCATTGTCTATTACTGTGCCACCGAGCCTATGACATCGGTTCAGTAAATTATCCACCTGCCCGGAAAAAGTTGTTTCAATTATTTTGTTAATATTGGCTGTAAAACGAGAGAATAATGGCCCTGAGTCAGAAAACTCTCTTAAAGTTACAAGTTTATTTGAAGTCTGGCCTATTGAGTCAGGACATTGGGACAGGTATTGATGAAAAACATTCTTAATTGCATCAGTCAATGGTTCTTCATCAAGAGCATGAAATTCATCTTTTGATGATTTGATTTTCCGGTTGAAAAAGTCAAAGACAAAAGAGTTGTCATCATATTTTTCACTAGTGAGAATGGGCATGTTTTGCTCCGTGTTTTAATTGTACTTGAATATTATAAAAGATCAGGATAGTTAAAATTAAAGCTGCGGCAAGCCTTATATTATAAGGAATCATTTCTGATGCCTGACCTACTATAGCACTTGCCTGAATATCCAGTAAGGCGTATACCCAGTCAACAAAGAAACCAAAAGCAAGAGCACATATTACGATCATTGAAAGATATATTGCAAGAGCTCTTGTATTAAATATATTTTTAACAATATTAATAGTTGCAGCATTAGTTGCCGGACCTGCTATCAGAAAAACAAGTGCTGCGCCAGGATTTAAGCCTTTAAGGATCAATGCTGCTGCTATAGGTGTTGAAGATGTTGCGCAGACATACATAGGAATTCCTGCTAATAGCATTGTCAGCATTGATAAAAACTTATGCTCATTTGCAAGAGTTGTAATGTCATCCGGGAAAAAGAAAGTAATTATTCCTGCAATAAAGATTCCAATTATAAAAGGCTTTGCAATATCAGATAAAAGTTCGCTGTAAGCATATCTAAGACCATCAATAAGTCTTGTAGATAATTTTTCATTACCCTTGGATGCAACTGCATCAGTTGTGTTGCAGCCTCAGCCCTTGGTCTCATTGATGAGATTGTTTTCAAATGGCTTGTCCTCAGTTCCCCAGAAGTTCTGTACAATTCCGGTTGCTACTGCTGTAACAAAGCCTGCAACAGGACGGATCACTGTCAGAATTGGATCCAGCATGGCATAAGATACAGCGATTGAGTCCACTCCGGATTCT
>JAIOSM010000372.1 GCA_021107575.1 Desulfobacteraceae bacterium
AGAGGTGATTTTCTGAATTTAGCCCTTCTTATTTGTGGAAACAGGTTTGGTAAGGGTTTAGTCAGACCTGGAGGTGTTCGTTTCAATATGGATGATGGTATCCGTGCCACAATGAATGAAAGACTTGATGAATTAATTCCACAAGTCACACATGTTCTTGATCTTCTATTTTCAACATCTACTGTACGAGCCCGTTTTGAAGATTGCGGCAATGTAAGTAATTTTGATGCTGATAAATTAGGTCTTGTTGGTCCTGCCGGCAGGGCAAGTGGAATTGGATATGATGCCAGAAGGGAATTTCCCACAGAACATTATGATAAAATTGATATCCCTGAAATTAAAAAACCTTCAGGAGACGTTTATGCCCGTGCACGGGTTAGATATGATGAGATTATTCAATCAATGAATATAGTACGATCTTTGATTAATACTCCAATTGATACTGAATGTGTTAATGTAAGCAATTTTGACCTTCCTGCTTCATCATTTGCTGTAACTGTAAATGAAGCCTGGAGAGGTGAAGTCTCTCATGCAGTATTAACAGATAAAGATGGACAAATTCTTAGATACAAAGTTAAAGATCCTTCTTTCCATAACTGGAACGGTCTTTCAATGGCTCTAAGAGATACCGGGATATCAGATTTCCCTTTAAATAATAAAAGTTTTAATCTTTCTTATTGTGGATTTGATCTTTAATATTAAAGAATAATTAAATTATAAAGAGAGTTCTAAATGCTAAATATACTTAAAAATAGACTCGAGCAAGGTTGCAAAACAAATAACTATCCTAAAGAAAAACCTGCTGTATTTGATCGATACCGCGGAAAACCGGAAATTAATAAAGATGCTTCTGCTGATATTGTTGCAATGTGTGCAAATGCCTGTCCACAAGATGCTATTGATATAGCAAATAAAAAAATTGATATGGGTAAATGCCTATTCTGCGGAACATGTGAACAGATCTCAGATGGAAAATTTGTTACTTTCACAGGAGATTTTGAAATTTCAACATCTCAAAGAGCTGACTTGATTACAGATGGTGATCTACCTGCGCTTGCTGAACATTCAAAACAACATTTCAAAAAACTATTTGGTAGATCTTTGCAGCTCAGACAGGTATCAGCAGCAGGCTGTAATGCCTGTGAAGCAGACTTAAATGTACTTGCAACTCCATTTTTTGATCTGGCTCGTTTTGGTATTAACTTTGTTGCATCACCTCGTCATTCAGATGCAGTTGTTGTTACAGGTCCTGTATCCAGAAATATGAAAACAGCACTGTTAACAACTTATGAAGCCATGCCTGATCCAAAAGTCGTTATTGCTGTAGGAAGTTGTACAATCTCTGGCGGTCCTTTCCTGGGGAGTCCTGAAATAACTGAAGGCCTGGACACTATCTTGCCTGTAGATTTATTCATTCCAGGTTGTCCTCCACACCCTCTTACCAACCTTCACGCATTTTTAACATATTTTAAATAAGAATTAAAAAAGAAATTTGAAAACGATCAGTTAAAGGCCAAGGAGATCGAGGCATTGGCCCTTGGTCAATCACCTTTAGGCATACTGAGGGAGCTTTCTAAAATGGATAATGTTGAAAAATAAATGCCTTAATTGGAGGCTTTATTTTTATTAAAAAATCTTTTAATGTCACCAATCCATATGAGGCTTAGAAACCATGAATAAGCAAAGGTTCCAAAGAGTATGTATACAAATGAGAGTGCTATATCTGTTGTACTTCCATTTAAAGAAAATCCTGGAACATATCCAAAAAGCAGTGGTCCAAGATATAAAAATTTTGCAAATTTAAAGGAAGTAAAAGCTGTTTTCCACATATTGGCTTTTGCAATTGTTGCTCCGGCAAAGGCTGCTATACATACCGGCGGAGTTATATTTGAATCCTGGGATAGCCAGTAAACAATCATGTGAGCTGCAAGCATATTAACTCCAAGATGAGTAAGGGCAGGTACCGCAACAACAGCTGTAATAAGGTAGGCTGCCGTTACGGGCACGCCCATTCCTAAAACAAGGGATGCAAGGGCAACCAGAGCTATTGTTAATAAAAGTGAGCCTCCGGCAAGTTCAATCATGATATCAGCAAAGGTAAGAACAAGACCTGAAAACGTAAGCACTCCTATGATAATACCAATAATTCCCACAGTAGCGCCGATTTTCAGGCTGCTGATCGTGCCTTCTCTTGATGCCTCAAGAAATCTTTTTGGGCCTATTGCTGTATCCTTTCTAACCCAGCTTACAGCTATGCAGGAAAAAAGACCTAAAATAGCTGAGTATCCCGGAGAAAAGCCATAGAGCATAAAAATTGTAATAATTATAAGGGGAAGTGTATAGAACCATTGTTTCTTAAATATTTCCATGGCACCAAATTTGGTTCTTTCACCAACAATATTGTGTTTCTTTGCTTCAAAATGAACCATGACAAAGACTGAAAAAAATACATTAGTGCCGGGAATATTGCCACAAGCATTATTTTTGAATAAGGCAGGCCTGTAAGCTCCGCCATGATAAACCCACCAGCACCCATGATTGGCGGCATAAACATACCTCCAATGGAAGCAGCAGGTTCTATTCCGCCGGCAACATGGGGTTTAAATCCTGCTTTTTTCATCATGGGTATTGTAAAAGCGCCTGTTGAAACTGTGTTGGCAATGGCAGAGCCTGAGATAGAACCAAAAAGTCCGCTTGCAATAACTGCTACCTTTGCAGGCCCACCGGTTTTATGGCCTACTGCAGCAAGGGGCCAGTCAATAAAAAATTTCTGGGCACCGCATTTTTCAAGAAAAGCTCCAAAAAGAACAAATAGTATTACATAGGTGGCAAGTACATTTGCCATTATTCCAAAAACGCCATCGCTCTTATAAAAAATACTTACACATAATTCAGTAAAAGGGGCACCGGCATGGGAAACTATATCAGGAGCTAAATACCCATAAACACCATAGGTTAACATGATAACTCCCAATGTAACAAAAATATTCCCAACTACTCGTCTTGCAAGCTCAATCCCTATTAAAACACCGACTACGGCAAAAACTGCATCAACATTGGTTTCAGCACCGGTGCGATAGTTAATAACTTCAAAATTAAACATCCAGTATCCAATTGAAGCAAGGGAAAGAACGATTAATATATAATCTACTATCCTCATAATTCTGGATTTGCATTTATACAATAAAAACACAAGAAGGTAAGTTATGATGACATATACACCCCTGTGATACTGGGTTGCCATGGGCTGAATTACAGCCGCATAGGAATAAAAAAGAACCAGAGTCACTGAACATATATCAAAAACTATTTTTTCAAACTTATTTAATTTTTCGTACACAGCTTACCTTCCTGTTGTTATATTAAAGGTTTATTATTTTAAAATACCTTTTTCTTTCCAGAATTTGATGGCTCCTGGATGAAATGGAGTAACAACACCATCAGCACCGGTTTTTAATGCCATGTTTTTAAAAGTTTTTTTCTGTGCTTTCATATGTTTTAAACCAGCATCTGAATAAATAGCTGCAAGCATTTTATAAACAACATTTGTTGAAACTTTTGAATTTGCAACCCAGAGTGCTGAGTCCTGGAAAGAAGGTGAATTATAATCTACACCTTTGTATGTATTTGCAGGGACAGCAAGTTTTGCAAAATAAGGATATTTTTTATAAAAGCCGCTTGCACTGGCATCTGCGTCAAGATTAACAAGTGCAATATCGTTTGTCTGAGCAGCCATAATTACAGCACCACTAGGGAAGGCTGTGAAAAGCCAGAAAGCATCCAGTTGCTTGTTTCCAAAAGCCTGGGCTGCATCATTATAACCCATGGCGTTTCTTTCTATTTTATCCCAAACACCCATGTGATTGAAAAAGAGATCACAATTGGCAAAAGCACCGGAACCTGCATTACCAACACCAACTTTTTTGCCTACAAGGTCTTTTACACTGTTAATGCCAGATCCTTTACGTACAACTAATTGAGCAGGAGCACCATATAACCATGCAACAGCCAACACATCAGTGTATTTCTTTGTATCATTTTTCATCATTCCATTGGAACCAAGATAAACATGGCCGGAATAAACAACGCTCATCTGCTGTTTGCCGGAATTTGTTTTTCTTAAATTCTCAACAGAACCTGCTGATGACTGAGCCTGTACTTTAAAATCCGGAATGCTTTTTATTCCATCAAAAACCTGTACTCCATTGGCAACTACCTGAAAAGTACCACCGGCCGGGCCACCACCAAAAACAACTCTCTCTTTTGCAAAACTTGCTGAGCAAAAAATCAAAGAAATGGCAAAAAGAAAAACAACACCCATAGTGGTAATTAAATGTTTCTGTTTCATAAAATCCTCCTGTTTTGTTTGTTAACTGCATTTAGCTTTTATAGCATTACAGACAATAAACAATGTAGGGTCAATACGTCAATTAGTAAATTACTGATTTTTTTGTAAGTAAATCTCTTACAAGAACGTTTTCACTCTTAACTCTATACCTCAACAAGTTTGTTCTGTATAGCAAAACGTGACATTTCAGCATTGTTTCTCAAATTTAATTTTTTTAAGATTCTAAATCTGTATGTGTCAACCGTCTTAATACCTATATTGTAGGTTTCAGCAATTTCATGATTTGTATGCCCAAGAGCTAACAACCGCAGTACTTGAAGTTCTCTCATGGATAAAGATTCAGTAGGTGTTTTGGAGTTCCCCCTTATTACTCGTAAAGCTAATGCTTCGCTTGCCTTTTCCGTAAGGTATCTGCTTCCGGAATGAATTTTTTTTATGGCATCTACAAGTTGTTCAGGAGCAGACTGTTTTGTAACATAGCCCATGGCACCGGCTTCCACAGCTCTTACCACATATTGTTCTTCATCATGCATTGTAAGAATAAGAACAGGCAGGTTTGGACAATGCTCTTTCAGGCGCGTTACGACTTCAAGGCCATCCATGCCCGGCATTGAAATATCAATAACTGCTACATCTATTTTTTTGAGCTGAGCCTGTTCAAATGCTGTCTCGCCATCAGGTGCTTCTGCAACTATTTCCATTTCTCCGCTTTCTTCAATTATTCTTTTCAAGCCTTCCCGAACAATGCTGTGATCATCCGCCAGAAGAATTTTTATCATGATTGTCAGACCTCCATGTTTATTTTGCAGCAGATTTCAGTACCCTTTTCAGGAGTTGAAAATATCTCTAATGTGCCTCCTGCAAGATCTGCCCTTTCTTTCATTCCGGCAAGGCCAAAAGTAATAATTTCATTTTCATCTGGTTTTAAAAATCCGCAACCATTATCTTTTATGTTGAGAAATAGAAAATTGCCATCCATTTTAAGTTCAACTTCAATGGTTGAGGCTGAAGAATGACGCAAAGCATTTGTAACTGCTTCCTGAGTAATCCTGTAAAGAGCTGTTGTCAGGGTTTCACTGATTTGTGGGATCTTTTTATGCTTAAAAACACAGGAGACATTTGATCTTTTTTCAAAATCAGATATCATGGATTCTAAAGCATCAACAAGACCAAGATCATCTAAAACCCTTGGGCGAAGCCGATATGCCATTTCTCTCACAGCATCAATGGTATTATCAATTAAGGAACACATCTTTTCTGCCCTTGATTCTGCATCTTTATCGATCTTAGAAAAAAACTTTTTAATCCAGACTGTATCAATCCGTAGAACTGTCAGCAACTGTCCTAAATGATCGTGAAGTTCCCTTGCGACAATTGCCTTTTCTCTCTCTTGGGAGACCATTATATTTTCTGAAAGTCTTTTAAGATTATCTTTTGTTTTTTGAAGTTCCTCTGTTCTTTTAGTAACTTGTTTTTCCAAATCCATGGAATATTGAGATAATTTAACTTGTGTCTCCTGAAGTGTCATCTGTGTTTTATTTTTTTCTGTAACATCTACACTTACAGCAAGAGATCTTTCAATTTCTCCATTTTCATCTCTAACCCCATAACATGAAAGAAGAATTTCAATTTTCTCATTATTATTAGTTACATATGTATAGGGGATATCCTGGCAGAATCCTGTGGCAAAAAACATCGGGAATATGACATCCTCTGCATATTTACGTGAATCTTCAGTATAAAAGCTTGTTAGATTTTCTCCAATAACATCTTCTCTTTCATATCCCATTTTTTCAAGCCAATGATCACTTACCCTGATGATTCGCCCTTCAGGATCAATGGAATGAAGCATTACCGGAGTTTTATGATAAATATGCCTGTATCGCTCTTCACTTAATCTTAATTCCTTTTCTGCATTTCTACGCCGGACTATTTCCTGAGCAGCTTTACTATATAATATAAAAACAGCAATCCCGATTAGGATTGAGATAATGACAACTATTGGACCTATTATTTTTATAAAAGGATCAGCAACTATTTTTTCAATATCTTTGTAATTTCTTAAGTGGATAATTTTCCACTCTGGATAATTATCCAGACTCATACTTGAATAAATATAATCTTCATTGGATTTTTTAGTTATATGCCCTGCCTTCCCTTTGGAGAAGCCTGTCCAGGCCCAAGGCCCATCTCCAAATTGTCTTGACTCTCTGATCTGTGTGATCATGGCTTCCTCAACATCCCACAATAACATAAAACGGAGCTCTTCCTTGTTTGAAATAAAAATTATTCCATTGGGGTCTGTAAAAAGGAGAACACCCTGAGATTTGGCAAACAGGCTTGACTCCACAAATTCTATAGATGATTTGATAACTGCTACACCTGAAATTTTTGTCTTTGTTTTGTCAAAGATAGGATGGCTGTAATAAACGCCTCTTTTTTTTGATGTAGTTCCAAGGGCAAGGTATGTTGCGTTATTACCAGCCATTGCTTTTTTATAGTATGGTCGAAAAGAAAAATTTTTGTCCATAAAACTGTCCGGAGCATTCCTGTTGCTTGATGCAATGGTATTCCCTTGTTTATCCAATATGTAAGTGACTTCATTATCCAGTGCATTATTAAAATTATCCAAAATATTATTAGCATTTTTTATTGAATCAAGGCTTGGTTTTGTAAGGGCAATTCTGCATTCTTTTATGTTTGCAAGAGCTTTGACAGATTTAGTATGCTCTGACAGATAAGTTGACAATTGCCTCTGGATAAGTTCAAGCCTTGACCTGGCATTGGTTTCAGCTTTTTGAAAAGCAACTTTCTTAAATGAATAATAATATAGCCAGCCCCCTGTAGTTGCTGAAAGAAAAGCAAGAAGCGCAAGGACAAATATTATAATTCTAAGTCTCATAAATTAGTATTTAACCATGGTGCCATGCAAGTTGCAAGGCAAGCAGTAAATTATTTGCTTTAAGTTCTATTGGAAACGTTTTTAGCATGATCTTTTGGATTTAATCTTGACAAATGCAATGGATATGACGCATATATATGGGATAACAAATTGATATTAAAAGTTATTAAAAGATAGAATATTATGGAGGTTGTAATGGAAATATCTGTTTTGGAAACAGAAAAAAAAAGAATAAAGCCTGAAGACTCAAAACTGGGTTTTGGGCAATTTTTTACGGATCATATGTTTAGTATGGATTATTCTGAAGAAAAAGGCTGGCATGATGCACGTATTGAACCTTATTCAGAGATATCTTTGTTGCCTGCGGCAATGGTGTTTCACTATGGGCAGGCAATTTTTGAAGGATTAAAAGCATATAGAACTCCTGAGGGAAAAATTCAACTTTTCAGGGCAAGAGATAATTTTGCAAGGTTTAACAGATCTGCAAAAGGTATGTGCATGCCTGAGATTGATGTGGATTTTGTTATGCAGGCTTTGAAAAAACTTATTTTAGTTGAAAAAAACTGGGTCCCGGGCTCTGATGGTACATCGCTTTATATTCGCCCGACCATGATTGCAACAGATTCTTTTCTGGGGGTCAGAGCTTCAAATACATATAGATTTTTTATCATACTTTCCCCTGTTGCAGCTTATTACGCCGAAGGATTTAATCCTTTAAAAATATGGGTTTCAACAGACCATGTAAGAGCTGTTCGTGGCGGTGTTGGTGAATTTAAAACAGCAGGTAATTATGCAGCCAGCCTGACAGCCGGTACTGAGGCAGTTGAAGCCGGATATGCACAGGTTCTGTGGCTTGATGGCATTGAAAGAAAATATATAGAAGAAGTAGGGGCAATGAATATATTCTTTCTTATGGGAGATAAACTTGTAACACCTGAACTCAGTGGAAGTATCCTGCCCGGAATCACAAGATACTCAGTCATACAGCTTGCTCAAAAATGGGGAATCACTGTTTCTGAAAGAAAGATCAGCATTGATGAGCTTATTGAAGCAGAAAAAGCAGGGGAATTAAAAGAAGTTTTCGGTTCTGGTACAGCAGCTGTTATCTCACCTGTAAAAGAAGTAAGATATGGCGATAAGGTTATAAAAATCGGTGACGGTACACCAGGTACTCTGACCATGAAACTTTATAATGCTTTAACAGATATTCAGTATGGCAAAAAAGAAGATACCGAAAATTGGATTGAACCTATTTAAGGGTAATAAAATGGCAAAAAAAACTAAAAGAATTCCTCTGGGCAAGAAGATTAGAAAAATAAGGCTTGATAAGAGCTATACACTGGATTTTGTTGCCAATGAAACCGGCATGAAAAAAGAGTATATAAAAAAAATTGAGTCCGGAGATGAAATCCCTTCTGTGGGCACCATGCTTCAGTTATCAAGAGCCCTTTGCATTGATTCAAATGCCTTGTTAAAACAGGAAAAGGATTCATCCAATAAACGGGAAAAAGCCCATACAAAACGAACTAATAATTATGCGTACACCCCTCTTGGCTCCGGAGCTGAAAATAGACATTTAAAACCATTTAGAATTGTTATTGAAGCAGGACACTCCCATGAAGGAGTTGGGTTCCAACATGAAGGTGAAGAATTTATTTATGTTCTAAAAGGAAAGGTTGAAGTTGATGTCGGAGAAAATGTTAATTCCTTGAAACAGGGAGATTCACTTCATTTTAATTCCGGAATCAAGCATGACTTAAGAAATATGGGGAAAGATGATGCTGAACTTATAGTAATCGTTTATGCACCCTGATTTTAAACCTGAAAATTAAAAGGAGTTAGTCATGTTATTCAAGCTTACTGAAGAGCAACAAATGATTCAGGACATGGTCAGGGAGTTTTCCAGAAAAGTTATTGCTGTGACTGCAGACGAGCGGGATAAATCCAAAGAATACCCGGCTCAAAATTTTAAAAAAATGGGCAAATTAGGCCTTATGGGTATGATGATTCCCGAAGAATATGGGGGTGAGAATGCTGATACCATAAGTTATGTGCTCGCACTGTCAGAAATCGCATATAGCTGTGCTTCAACATCAGTTGTTATGTCAGTTCAAAATTCTATTATCTGTGAAAGCTTTAATTATTTTGGAACCGAAGAGCAAAAAAAACAGTATTTGATTCCATTGGCTCAAGGAAAAATGATTGGTGCTTTCGGACTTACAGAACCGGAAGCAGGGTCTGATCCCGTAAGTCAGGCTACAACAGCCGTAAAAGATGGCGACCATTATATTATTAATGGAACAAAGCGGTTTATTACATCAGGCAAAACTTGTAAACTTGCCCTTGTAACAGCAAAAACTGATGAGAAAACAGGTCATAAAGGCATAAGCGTTTTTATTGTACCAAAAGGCACAAAGGGCTTTGAAGTAGGGCATGTAGAAGATAAAATGGGGCTTCGCGCTTCTGATACTACTGATTTATTGTTTGATAATTGCCGTGTGCCGGCTGAAAATATGCTGGGAAACGAAGGTGATGGCTTTAAAATGGCAATGAGAGGACTTGATGCAGGAAGGATTGGGATTGCAGCTCAATCTTTAGGTGTTGCCCAAGCTGCATTTGATGCAGCAGTGAAATATGCAAAATCAAGAAAACAGTTTGGACAACCTATTTCAAAATTTCAGGCAATAAGGTTTCAGATAGCAGATATGGCTGTTCAGATTGAAGCTGCCAAGCAGTTGATATTGTCGGCCGCTTCCATGAAAGACAGAAAAGTGGATTATTCAAAAGAGGCTTCCATTGCAAAACTTTATGCATCAGAAATGGTAAATAGGATTACAGGGATGGCATTACAGATGCATGGCGGTTACGGATTTACCAAAGATTATCCTGTGGAAAGATATTACAGGGATGCAAGGGTTTTTACAATTTATGAAGGAACCAGTGAAATCCAGAGAATAGTTATTTCAAATAAAATCTTGAGAGACAAAAGAAAACCACTGACAAATACTGAAACTTAAAACAGAACTGAAAATGGTGCCGGGCATAAAAATTATTGTTTAAGCCCGGCATTTCTTTAGTTTTATTATTTTGCAGCTATTTCAATACCTTTGTCAACAGCTTCCATATTCATTGGAATAAGCTTGGCTTTTGAAGCAAATTCTTCTTTTATGCATTCTCTTAGAATATCCATATCAACAAGTTTGCTTCTTGCTGCAAAAGCGCTTAATGCAATTATATTAGCGCATTTAACATTGCCAACCTTTATAGCAACGTCATTTACCGGGACTATCATCTCATCAACATCTTTCCGTTTAGAATCAACCGAAATAAGAGAACTGTTAATCAGAATGATTCCACCTGGTTTTACAGCTGGCGCAAATTTTTCAAGGGAGGGTCTGTTCATAGCAACAAGATGAAAAGGCTCTTTAATAATAGGCGAACCAATTATTTTGTCGCTGATAACTACGGTGCAGTACGCTGTCCCTCCACGCATTTCAGGACCATAGGAAGGAACCCATGCAACTTTTGAGCCCTGTTTCATTGCAGCTTTTGCTAAAAGTTTTGCACTGACTAAAATGCCCTGACCACCAAATCCCGCAAATTGAACTTCTTTTTGCATTTATATCTCC
>JAIOSM010000476.1 GCA_021107575.1 Desulfobacteraceae bacterium
CAGGAACTCCAGAATATACTTTCCCTTTCCCTTTGTTAAATGGTGCACTTTCAACAAGATGCATATATACATGGTCAGGTTTTACTTCCAAACTTATCAGTCCTTGAATGACACTTTGATTGTTGGTTATAGTAAGTTTGAAAACATCTCTTTCAGGAAAACCGAGTTCCTGTCTCCAGCTAAATAACCAACTTCTTTTTTTAGAAATTGCTTTTAAGTCCGTTTTGGCAATTCTTGATATAGTTGTTTGAAAACTGTCATTAGTAATTACATTTCTAACTGAATTTGTCAGTTCGTCAATTTCAAAATCAAGTCCAATATTTTCAGTGTCTTCCATGCAACAAAGTTACTAAAATTTATTACTTTATACAAATGATATTTCTTTTCTCAGCATGACCGCCAACGGTTGGGCTATGAAATGTAGGGCTTTAGAAATTCGATAGTTTCCCACGAGATGAAAGTTTATTAGAAGCAGAAAACTCTCCCAAACCTACATCAGCCCTATATTTTTATAGCCTTTGTTGGCGTTTCGTTGTTTTTTGTATAGTTTCATTATTGATTTTGAATCTTCTTTATAGTCTTTAATATCTTTTCGATTTTTAGTAGAAATAGAGGCAGGAGAGCCTATTCAATTACTAAGATATTATTACAATTTTTAAAACAAATTTTTCGAAATATTTTCAATCTTTTTTTGTAAACTTTCAGCCAGTGTTGGTATACCAAAACCTCCAATAGTCAAAACAAAAATACTATTAATATCAAGTTTTTCGATACCTGAATCTACCAAGTATGCTGCTAAGAAAATAATTGTGTTCACAATTCCAACCCATAGCCAAGTCAACCAATATACTTTGCCTTTTTTACTATACATGGCGGCAACGGAAAGTATAGTAGTAAAAAATATTAAAACTAACATAGCGAGTCCACGGGACAACACCCCTGGACTTTGCATGGTACTAGTTGAAGTTATCAAGATTAAGAGCACCACAATTCCAAGACATATTAAAACCATAGCAATGCCAGTTACTATACCCCATTTGAAATGCATTTTTTTTTCGTTGTTCATTGTATATTCCTCCTTTTATAAATTATGTTACACCAAAAATAATTTCGTAAAATCACTATGATTAATTGAATTTCGTTTATCCCATAACGTTATTAGTATATTTTGTTTATTGCTTTACTAATGTCTACTTACTGGTTTTTAAAACTTAATAAAATTGATTCTATCAAATCTTCTCTTTTTGTAGTTTCTTTGAATTGAATACCCCTTTCTTTAGCAATATAAAGTAATTCACTTATTTCTAATGTCTCTAGTGCTTCTTTGCTATGCAGCTCAATGTTTACTTCTTTATTTTTAGATTTGATTTTTGGTTTTCCAGTCCATTCAGAATCTACAATATAATATTTATCATTCATTTTACAGAGAGAAATCATTTCATTTATGCATATATTGCCTATGCGTTTTTTTTGTTGGCCAGAAGATGGGCTACCTTCGAAACCTGTAAAGATGCCTACATTAAATTGGATATTATAATGAAAAACATTGTCATGCTCTTCATCCAAAATAAAATAAATAGTATGATCAACTTCATGAGAACTACCTTCTTGTTTTAACGTTTTAATCAGTTTTGAAAGTTCTTTACGTACAAATATTGTATTTTCCTTTCGATATTTTATGTATTCTGGATATGTTCCGATCCTATCTCTTTCCTTTTTAATTAAGCATACGTATTGTTTTAACCAAGATATCTTTTCTGTTCCATGCAGTAATGGGTCATAAAATGTATTAAGTAGTGTTTCTATACTTGTCGGTGCCACGGGAGGTTTAAAATACAATTTTTTTATTGCCTGTGAAATTTGCCATAAACCATAAATCATAATACCTATGCTCAAAAAGAAAAGCGACATAGCAATCAAATGATCCATTCTTCTATCAAAAAACCCAACATAAATGAACAATGGAGTACCTATGAGAAGAGAACCGAGACCTAATAATAAATGTTTCTTTCCCTCATTTTTATAGTATTCAATATTTTGTATGCCCACTGATTCTAATTCAGTGATGGTTTCGTTAGACAAATCATGTCTATTTTTTTCTAGTTTTTCTTCCATAATTTTAACTTAGGATTTATTATTTTATTGATTTATCAGATTCAATCTTTGATACAACGTACCGAAAATCCAGTATTCATACCCCCTTTGTCACTACCGACTTGGGAATAACCAAAATGCATGGCTTGATACCAGGCATTAAATTTATCCTCTTTTGTAGAAGACCACCAAAATCCAATCTCACCGATTTTATAAAATAAACAATCTTCAAACCACCTTTCACCACCAGGAAATGCTGCGAACCCAGTTGGAGATTTCATGTTTTCAAATGCTTGTGTTTCACCACCTAAGTTCGATACAAGAAGATGCCACTCTTTCCGAGTTGGAATATGCATTCCCATAGGAGCAAGACCCCTTGAATCATTTACTGCATACCAATTATAAAGTTTCCCATACTTCTCACCATGTGAAATTTTATTTTCGTAATAACACCATGCACCTTCTTCACTTTTATAACAAGCTTCCCATTCAGCTTTTGTTTTAGCCTCAAGAATTGGATCGCCATTTCTATAATATGCAGTATTCAAATTTTCGACAGACCATATTTGCTCACCGACAGTAGCTGTTTTATGGGCAGTGATATCCTTATTATCTTTATTTTGTTTGGTATTGCATGATATTATAAGTACAAAAAATATAGTAGTGCAGATTATAATGCTTTTTTCATTTTTCATATTAGTATTCTTTTTAATAGTAGAGAATATTCTTTAACAATGAACGCCAACGGTGGCAATATGATAAGTTGGGCATTTTGAAACACCAATCTTTCAATTTACTACATTGGTTATTTAATGTTAAAATGTTCATATTTAGCACTATTTGCCCAATTTATTATATTGCGTGTTAGCGTTTCGTTGTTTATTTCCTAAGATTTTTCTTCTTGTCTATATAAATTCTGTCGTTTAGTTTTTTCAAAGCCTTCATAAAGTCTTTTTCGTTTAAAATCGTAAGTTGATAAATGCTGATTTCTCTCAATTTTTCGAATCTTTTTTGTTTATTGATATTTGATTTTATTAATTCGGCATTTAAACTTTCAAGGTTTGACAAAACTGCTAATTCATTTATGCTTGCAATATCTCTAACGTTCATTCCCTTTTTTGCATATTTGGGATTTGCTTCAC
>JAIOSM010000486.1 GCA_021107575.1 Desulfobacteraceae bacterium
ACGATTAAAATTGGTGTTGAACTTCGGATATTATACGGGATGTTTCGGTAAACATTTTTAGTTCACGGCTGTCCAGTGTTTCTTTTTTGAATAAGGCGGATACTTCTTTTATGGGGTCCGATACAAGAGGATGTATAATAGGTTCGTTATTTTGTGTTTCAATTATCACTTTACTGCCTCTTTGATGTTCGATTTTTTCCCGAATTGGCCTAATGTCAAGTCAACCATGAAATGTATAGCGACCATCTGCCCAATCTTATATGGCGCTGGCGGATTTAAAAAAAATCAGTGCGACATTTTACACTAGTAAGGGATTACGGGTTACATCACTATCCATCGTTACTGAATTTTAAGGCGGATGATGACGCTTCGTAACCCACTTAAATCCTTATTGGCTATACCGCGTGTTGGCGGCTGGCATTATTTTTTATATCTTTTGTTGTCCATATACATTTCAATATTTAAAAGTAATTCACCCATATATTTTGAGATGTTATCTTTAATATTTGTTAATTCTGACATTGTTATAATTTCTCCAGATTGGCAGAAAGTTTTATTCCCATGAGCCAATAGATTTCTTTCTAGTTTTACTTTATATAACGCACTCTTAATATGTTTTTTATCTACTGTAATTCTCCCGAAAAAACCATATCTGTTGATAATCTTTTGAATATTATCATAATCCAAGTTGCCAGAAATATTGATGGTATCCTTTTCTAAAACTATTTGATTACCTTCCGAAACCCCTTTCATCAATCCTTTTAGCAATGTTTTTATGCTCTTTTCCGAGATTTGAGCTTGACGAATTTGATGAGTTAGCCAAATTTCTTGGATTCTTTCGGATAGTTCTTCGTACTTTAATGAATCATCATGTATGCTGTCATAAACAGATAAGATACCATTACGAACACTTGATTCTACTAAATTATACAAAAGCAGAAAACAATTTGAACGCAAAATCTTTTGTAAATCCCGTTTAGGAATATACTCGCAAGATGTTCCGTTAGTTATTTTTTCTTTTTTGTGAGTCTCAATACTATCAATAAAAGCAACGAAGGTAAAATATTCGTTTATTTCATCAAGTCTTGTATTAAAATCCCTTATGAGTGTTTTCGGCACAATATCATTTTCCAGTTATTATTACGCATTGATCAACAGTGACTTGCACTGATCTCAATTTGCATCGGCATAAATCCAGATAATATGAGTATGCAATAAATGCCAAAATAACTGTATTTTAAAACAGTGCCGTGTTTTCATTGATTTGATAATAATTGAATTTTTACATAATGAATTCTTTCTTCAATTTTTTTAGGTTTATGAGTGTGATAACGACCAGATAATATTGTGAAAAATTCGTTTGCTTTGTTTTTATCAACAATAGACCATTTTATATTATTCACTATTAAATCTGGTTTGTCTTTAATAGCAAAATGGGAACCAACAGCAATAGCCTCGAAGTATGGTCTAGATATTCCCTTTGCATTAGCGTATTTGGCAAATCCTTTATTTGGGAATGTCCTGTCAACAAATTGGAGCATTTTCATGAAATCTGATTTTTTAGTTTCAAACTCATCTGGAGTTGCTGTCTTGTTTTTTTTGTCAAGATAATTGTCTAAAAATCTCGCAACGCCATCTCTATCAAGGTTCATTCCGTATAAGTTAAAAGTAGGAAAAGCTTCTGAAAAAGCAAAAAATCTTAAAATTAATTCTTCTTCTTCTCTGCGTCCTTCGAAATAGTGAATAATTGGGCAAAGTTTCTTGAAAAAAGAGTCTGTTGATAGGGAAATGATAAAATCAGTAAACTTTCCACGATATATTCCTCTTCTTGTCTCCATCGGCAAGAGAGGAACACTACTTGTATTTATTCTATCAAACATTTCGTTTCTAATCTCTTCAGTGGCTTTGGAAGAAAGGACTATCATCCTCATAGAAATATTTTTAAATTTCCTCTGTCGTGATGATTGAAGTTTGCTAAAAAATACTCCATTTAATTTCTTCAACTTATCAAGTCCTTTTAGTTGCAGTTCGTCCTTAAGAAATGCCGCAAGTGTCCGAATTCTTTGAGAACCATCAACTATTTCTAGTCTACCGTCTTTCTCAATCTCAGCAACGAATATCAACGGTACTGGAAGTCCTAATAATAAACTTTCAATAAATCGAGATTGACGCTTCTCTTCCCAAATAAATTCTCTTTGGTAATCTGGCACATATAATTCATTATCGTCATATTCTTCACCCTTAAGATATTTATCAACATAATACTCAATAGTGAGTTCACGGATGTCATAACTGACAGCTTTTTGCTCTTTGTCAATTTGTTCCTCAATGAGGATTAATTTTGAATCTGGAATTTTTGTTGTCATGATGTATGTTTGTTTTTTATGCTTCCCGCCAACTCGTTTATATCCGCATTGCGTATAGACTTATTTTGGATATGTTGTCCAGCTTTTTCCATATGTTACCTCTTTGTTTCTTTGAAATCCAAGGTATCCAGAGGGCTTATAATTTTTCCCTGAGTTTTATTGCTTATATGGGTATATATCTCTGTTGTTTTTGAGTTTTTGTGGCATACCATTATCAAATGGAAGAGTCCAGTATTTTTCATCAGGATGCTATCTATATCCCTGCATTGTTTTCATTTTTGTGATATAATCAGGGCTTATCAGGGTTATACGGAAAGCTCATGGTTATTCGATTTGCAGCATTCCTGCCAATTTCCAAATAAGTTCTTCCTGGTTTTCGAATGCATCGTCTTTTAAAAACGAATTTAAGTCCGTCGTTTTCGATTAAAATTGCGATACATCGTGTCGTTCTGTATATGAAACTATTTTTAACTCATTATAAGATAAGCGGGTGAGCATAAATTAAAATTTCTGTGTATTGTACACCCTAATCGCCTCCCTAAAAAACGCCACTTGCTCTTCAGTGACTTTTGGGTTGCGCATACGTTCATCGAACTTGC
>JAIOSM010000399.1 GCA_021107575.1 Desulfobacteraceae bacterium
TATCAGATACGGCTGTTGTCTGGAATCTTCTGATACCTTGAATGTCGCAAGGGTTGCCGCACTTCTGGCTGGGATTCCTGACAACATTACAGCAGTTATAATAAACAGGGTCTGTATTTCCGGTATGGAAGCTATGATTTCAGGCATGGCAATGATTCAGGCTGGAATGGCAGATATTATTCTTGCAGGGGGTGTTGAGCATATGTCCGGGGCTTCATATAGTGTTCCAAATGCCCGGTGGGGATGCAGATTGCAGGACACGATTTTTGTGGATGATATGATTCATGCCCTGCATTGTGGTTCATATATATCACCTCATCCTGAAGACGGACCTGTAAATGAAACGGAAAAACCTTTGAGTATGTTTGTGGGCAAACCTTATATAATGGGACATACAGCAGAATTTATTGCTCAGCACTTAAATATATCAAGAGAAGAGATGGATGAAGTCGCTTTGAGAAGTCATAATGAGACTGAAAGATCTGCTAATGATGGTACATTTGCAAAAGAGATTGTACCAATTGAATTAAAAGGACGAAAAGGGAAAATAACTATTTTTGATAAGGACGAGCATTTCAGACCAGGCATTACAATGGAAAAACTTGCAAGTCTTCCTCCGGCATTTGTTCCCAAAATCGGTAAGGTGACAGCAGGCAATTCAAGTGGTATTAATGATGGCTCAGCGGGAATTGTTATTATGTCAGAAAGCAAGGCAAAAGAACTGGGCATAAAACCTTTAGCAAAGATAAAAGCCGTATCAAGAGGGGCATGCCATCCTTCTGTTATGGGGCTTTCTCCAGTTCCTGCTGTGAATAACCTTATAGAGAAAAGTAATTTTTCCATTGAAGATTTTGAACTTATAGAGTTAAATGAAGCATTTGCCGCTCAATATCTGGGATGTGAAAAAGAGCTTAAATTGAATCGGGAAGTTGTTAATATTAACGGATCAGGCATAGGGCTTGGCCATCCAGTAGGCGCAACAGGTGCAAGAATAGTTGTAAGTCTTATTCATGCCCTTGAAAAAAACAACAAATCACTGGGACTTGCAACTCTCTGCGGAGGTGGAGGTGTGGCAATGGCCTGTGTCGTTGAAATGATGTAGAAAACTTTTTTTAACAAAGGCAATAGATATGAGAATTCTTCATACTTCAGACTGGCATATTGGTCGCAATCTCTATGGCAGAAAGAGGTATGAGGAATTTGAATCTTTTTTATCCTGGCTTTCTGATTTAATAGGAAATGAACATATCGATGTCCTTCTGGTTGCAGGAGATGTTTTTAATAACACCACTCCCAGTAACAGAGCCCAGGAGCTTTATTATAAATTTTTAAACAGAGTTGCAGCATCAAAATGTCGTCATATTATTATCATTGGCGGAAACCACGACTCTCCTTCTTTTCTCAATGCTCCCAAAGAAGTACTTTCTTTTTTAAACATCCATGTTATTGGTGCTGCTTTGGAAGATCCTGCCCATGAAGTCCTGGTGCTAAAAGATAATGACGGGAAAGAAGAGCTTATTGTATTGGCAGTGCCTTATCTCCGGGACAGAGATATAAGATCGGTCGAACCGGGCGAGAGTGTGAAAGACAAAGAAGATAAACTGATAAATGGAATCAGCTCTCACTATAAAAAAGTTTGTGAAATTGCTGAACAAAAGAATAATGGGCTTGAAAAAAAAGAACGATCTGAAAAAGTGCCTGTCATTGCCATGGGACACCTTTTTGCAGCCGGGGGTAAAGTGGTTGAAGGGGATGGGGTCAGGGATTTATATATTGGTTCTCTTGCCCGTATTCGGGCTGATATCTTTCCTGATACCATAGATTATGTTGCTCTGGGCCATCTTCACGTGGCACAAAAAGTTGCCGGCTTAGATAATATCAGGTATTCAGGATCACCTCTCCCCATGGGATTCGGCGAAGCTTTACATACAAAAAGAGTATTGGTTGTTGACTTTGTCAATAAAGAGCCCTTAGAGTCACCATTACAACCATTGATTGAAGAAATCACAGTTCCAAGGTTTAGCAATTTAGTGCAGATCAAGGGAGATTTAAATAATATAAGAGAAGGAATTGAAAAATTAAAACTTAAAAAATCACCAGCATGGCTTGAAATTATTTATAATGGGAAAGAAGTCCATGGGAATTTAAGAAATATAATAGACAAAGAGATTGAAGGAAGTAAGATTGAGGTTCTTAGAATCAAAAATGATCGTATTACTGCAAAGATCATGGGGAAAGGAGATAGAGAGCAGATTGTGAATGGTGCGGATATCGATAACATGGTTGATGAAATGGGTAAATTAGAGGTTTTTAAAAAATGCATGGAGGCCCATGATATCCCGGCTCAACAACAATTATATCTCCTGGATACATTTGCAGAAATTGTAAAAGATATGCAAGAAGAATCTGTATGAAAATACTGAATGTATATTTTAAAAATTTAAACTCTCTTGAGGGAGAGTGGCAAATCGACTTTACAGATCCTGTTTATATTTCCAACGGGATTTTTTTGATAACAGGCGCTACAGGCGCTGGTAAGACAACTATATTAGATGCAATATGCCTTGCCCTATATGGTGCAACCCCCAGACTTGGAAAGATTACTAAATCCAGTAATGAAATAATGTCCAGGCAAACAGGAGAATGTTTTGCTGAAGTTGTATTTGAGACACTGAAGGGGCGGTTTGTGTGTTATTTTAGTCAGCATCGCTCAAGAAAGAAATCAGGGGGCGAACTTCAGCCCCCTAAACATGAAATATCTGACGCTGATACAGGCAAGGTGCTTGAATCAAAACTAAAAGATGTGGTCTCACTGGTGGAAAAGAAAACCGGCATGGACTTTGACAGGTTTACCAGATCAATCCTTTTAGCTCAGGGAGGGTTTGCAGCTTTTTTACATGCAACTCCTGATGAAAGAGCCCCTATCCTTGAACAGATAACCGGTACGGAAATATATAGTAAAATATCCATTCTGGTGCATGAAAAGAAAACCAGGGAGCAAAGTAAACTTACAGAACTTCAATCACGTCTTTCAGGCATTCAATTACTAGATAAAGAAGAAGAATCAGTGTTAAATGCCAGATTGGAAGAAAAAAATAAAAGTGAAGCAGAACTAGTAAAAAAACAAGACAAATTAAGCAAAACAATATCATACCGGGAACAGCATGCAGAAAAGGTAATTGAGTTACAGGAAACATTAAAAATAATTCAGGTAAAGCAAGAGCAATTGTCTAAAAGTGATAAAGTCAGGGAGGAAACTGAAAAAAAATATCATACCTCAAAGCAGGAAAGAAAACAGCAGCTATTAATCCTTAAAGAAGTAAGAGAAAAAGATTTTCATATTTTTGAAAAAAAGAAACATGTGAGCACATGCTCCCAAAATATTGAACAGGCAAATAAAGCTGGTAAAGAGATAAGCAATATTGAGAATAATATTCTAAAAGATATAATAAATAAGAAGCAAATAATCATAGATATAAATCAATATTTTAAGGAAAATATCAATAAGGGTTTTTTAGCTGAAAATTTCAGTGGCATAACTCAAATGTTCAGAGTTTTAAAACATAACACTTTAAAGTATCAGGAAACAACAAATAGAATTTCGAATAATGAGAAAAAAAAGAAAACATTGACTCAGGATCATTCCAAAGCAGAAGGAGCAAACAGCGCTTTAATTCAAGAGCTTAATCAGCAGGAAATAGAGAAAAAAAAGCTTGGACATAAGATTGAAGCAAGCTTGAGAGAAAATGATTTATCAATATTTAGAGAAGAACTGGATGCTTTAAAAGAAAGAGCAAACTTGCTTAATCACGTTTTTAAAATTCAAGAAACAATTAGAAAAGATCAGGGCAGAATTGATAAAGGAAAATTTTTTTTATGGGAAATAGAAAAAGAGAACTATCAAATAGACAATAAGATTAAATCTGCCATAGATGATAAGAAATCGCATGAAAAAGAAATTGAGCATCTTGAAAAACAAATTAAACTGTTAGACAGAATAAGAGATCTTGAGCAGGAACGATCCTTTTTAAAACCTAATGCCCCTTGTCCATTATGCGGTGCAAAGAAGCATCCCTTTGTATCAGATCATACCCCAAAAAAAGGTGAAGAAGAGTCTTTACTGGAAGGGGCAAAAATAAAGTTAAAGAAAGTTTTTAAGGGTATTGAAAACTTAAACACAAACAAGGCACGAAACGAGGCAACTGCTTTAAACTCAATTCAAAGAATAAAAGAACTTGAACAGGATATCAAAACAAATCAGATGGAATACATTAAATCTTTAGATACATTAGACCTCAATGTGTCATTACAAGATTTGGACCATGATGAAATTAATAATATAATGTTGGGGATACAATCTGAAACAGATAAAAAAGCAAAAATAATTAAGGATATTGAAGATCAGGAAAAGCAATTTAACGAGCTTGTGAAAAGCCTTGAGATAAAAAGGGATCAACAGATAGAACTTGGTGAAATATTGCAAAAAGCAGCTATTGCAAAGGCTGATATTGAAAATAAGATGAAAAGATTATTAATGGAACAAAATTCAATATCAGCTGAGGTTCAAGACAATAAAGAAAATGTTTTTAAACTGATAAAAGAACATATTGAATTAAATACAGACACTTTAAATAAATTAAATAGAGATTATGAAGTATTGA
>JAIOSM010000321.1 GCA_021107575.1 Desulfobacteraceae bacterium
AAGCAAACGCAGTTTGATTGTGCGGTTCAAGGTGACCGGTCCAGTTCCTTGTTCTGGCGCAAGGCGCCGGAATAAGGAACTGACGTAGTCAGCACCGCGATTCTCGGCGGCGCAGCCGCCGAGAACAAGTAATTATACGGTTCCGCATATCATTCAATTTGTCATGATATGTGCCCGTGGTTTTTCTTAATCTTCTCAATATTGCATATCAAAATTGACAGCAGATGTAAACAAACGAAAAATCAATGATACTTGCATCAGTCTTGAATTTCTAAATGCTTTACAATTCAAATAGTATCTTTAACCCTCGATTTATTGACTAAGTTCTAAGCTTTGCCGTTGACAAAACTTGAATGTGAGTGGGCGGCATTCTTCTCACAGCATGGGTTAAATCAATGCCTAAAAATTAATAATATGCTACACTAAGCTTTTTTTATGGCAAATATCCAGTTTAACCCAGTTGCTATTTTTCTTTATCATTTAAATCAAGGTTGAATATTTGCCTTGCAGCATTAAGATAAAAAGAGTTTTCTCTGTGTTCTCCCGGCTCTTTAAGAAATTGGATTGGATCATGCATTATTCTGGTTGCTATTGCTTTTGTCATCCTTTTTATGGCCTCAGAATCTTTTCTAGAGAGGTGGCCCATTGTTGAAAGAGTTTTTTCAGTTTCAATTTTAGTGATTTTTTCAATTTTCTCTTTAACAGCTACAATTGTTGGGACAACTTCAAGATCTTTAAGCCATTTTTTGAATCTTATAACAGCTTCTTCAATCAACCTTTGGGCTTTTACAGTTTCTTTTTCTCTTTGTTCAATATTTTCATTTACAATATTTTGGAGATCATCAATATCATACAAATAAGTGTTGCTGATTCTGTTTGCACCAGGATCAATATCTCTTGGCAAAGCAATATCTATGAAAAAAAGAGGGCGGTTTTTCCTGTTTTTCATGACCTTTTTAATTTGAGACTGAGTTAGTATATATTGACTCGAACCGGTGGAACTTATGACGATGTCAACTTCCTGAAGCATTAGTTCCATTTCCTCAAACTTAACAGGTTGACCATTGAATTTTTCTGCTAAATTAACTGCATTTTCAAATGTTCTGTTGGCAACAATAATTTTTTCAACATTTTTAGATAAAAGATGTTCCACTGCAAGTTCTGCCATCTCACCAGCGCCTATCAACAGTACACTTTTTGTTGATAAATCATTAAATATTTTGCCTGCAAGTTCTACTGCTGCATAACTGATTGAGACAGCATTATCCCCTATACCGGTCTCCTTTCTTATTTTTTTTGCAATACTGAAGGTCTTATGTAAAAGCCTGTTTAGAATAACTCCTGATGAATTATTGGTGGTTGCTGTTTTAAAAGCAGCTTTTACCTGCCCAAGTATTTGCGGCTCTCCAATAATCATAGAATCGAGACTTGAGGCAACTTGGAAAAGGTGGTCTACGGCATCATCATTTTTATATATGTAAAGTGATTCTTCAAACTCAGACAGAGGTATATTTTTAAATTCAGTCAGGAAAGTTTTAATTGTTTCAATGTTGTTTGCTCCGTCTGGAATGTATAAAATTTCAGTTCTATTGCAGGTGGAAAAAAGAAATACTTCCCGGATATTTTCTTTTAGTTTCAGTTTATCAAGAGCTTGAACAGTTTCATCTTCTGAAAAAGCTATGCATTCTCTTAACTCTACTGAAGCAGTTTTGTGATTTGCGCCGATAAGTATTATTTCTGGCATTGTTCCTCTGATTATTCTAAACTTGGTTATTAAATATTAATTTGTAAAAATTTGATGATGACTGCCAATAAAGAGATTAACTCCAAGAAATGTAAAAAGAAGCGCAGCAAATCCTATTATGGTCATTATGGCGGATTTTTTACCTTGCCATCCTGAAACCAGGCGGCAGTGAAGCAGTGCTGCATAAAAAAGCCATGTTGCCACAGACCAGATCTCTTTAGGGTCCCAGCTCCAGAAATTTCCCCATGCTGATTTTGCATATATAAAACCTGTTACAAGACCAAAAGTAAGCATGGTAAACCCGGTCATTATGCAGAGAGAGCTTGTGTAATCCAGTAAATCAAGCGAAGGAAGCCGTCGGAAAAAAAAGCCGGTTTTTTTGCCTTTTATCCCTTTCTCCTGAATAAGATATAAAATCCCGGCCCCACATGCCAATGCCAGCGCAGCTTCTCCAATAAATATAAGGCTGATATGCGAGACAAGCCAGATATTGCGTATGGCTGTGATTTCTTTTCCTGCTGTTTCAGGGGCAAACAGTGCTGCTGCCATGATTAAGACAGTAAGAGGGGATGCAAGGACCCCAAGTATTTTTAATTTTGAACGATACCGGAAGAATATAAATGATCCGGAAAGAGCTAATGCTGCAATTGACAGGCTTTCTCCCATAGTGTGAGCAGGTAGTGTGCCAGTAAAGAGCGATTGGGTTGCCAGGGATATAAGATGGAATAAAAATCCTGCGCCCATAAATAACAGAGCTGACTTTTCTATCTTATCTTTTTGTTTAAAAAGGTAAAGAATATAGCCTGACATGCTTACAATGTATAAAAAGGTAACAAAATAGAGAAGCATATTTATATTGTCAGCAATCTGGGTTGTCATTGCGTATCTCCTGAAAGAAGGTTCTCATAGCTGTAATCCTCGCCAAGTAATTCATGGAGAAGATTATTTGTTTTTATATGATCTTTATCTTTTATAGTATCAAGTAATCCTCTTGTAATAAGTGCTTGAAATATTGTTCTGTGTTCATTAAGTGCGTGTTTTTCTAAAAGCAGTCTTTGTCTGATTTTCCCCATAATGTAAAGGAAATCTGCATATTCATGACCATATTCATGCTCCAGATTCTCTTTGATTTTTTTTGCAAGGGCAGGGCTTTTACCACCTGTTGATACTGTTATTAAAAGGTCACCTCTGCTAATAATTGAGGGTAGAATAAAGTCACTCTCTTCTAAGTTATCCGCAATATTACAAAAGATTCTCTTTGTTTTTGCCTGCCTGCTTATTTTAAGGTTTAGTTCCCGATTATTAGTAGCTCCAATAACAAGGAACATGTTTTTAAGATCGTCTTCTTTAAATTCTTTTTTTAAAAGAATCACTCCCTGCTTTTCAAGATTTTTAAAAGCAGGGACAAACTCAGGACTCACAGCTGTTGTTGCTGCGCCACATCTGATTAATGTAGAGGTTTTTCTTGCACCCACTGAACCACCGCCTACAACAAGGCAGTTTTTATTTCTAATATCAAGGTTAATTGGATAGTATTTCATATACTTATCAGTCAGTTATTTTATTAATAAAGATCTATTATATATATTAAATTGAAACTATTTTCAATCTCATGCAACAAAGATACAATAAGTCAAAAAAATAAACCGTGTTTTGTGAAATAATTTATTACAACATATTGATCTTAATATCCTTTCTTAAAGTTCTGCAGGAGACTTTCCCACCATAACCTAATCTAAACAGCATAATATGTGATTCATTGCTGTTTATTTCAAATAAATATTCATATAAAGGCCAGATTTTTCCTAGAATTTGCTGATGGGCAAGGGAAAAATCATTTTTCAGTCCAATCTCCCATCTATGCCGGAACAGGGTCACCGCTGTCATGGGCTGAAATGAGAGGCCTAAGCGAGTGCAGGTCAGCCATAATCTTTCCAGAGCCTGCCCGCCAACTATAAAATTTTTAATGGAGTTTCCATTAATTTTGAGCAAGCCAACAGCAGAAGCTTGCCTGATCCCCTGACTCGCCATATAAGGGATTATTTTCCCCATTCCGGTTTTATTTATCAGGTTCATCATAACCCAGGGACGGCAGAATTTCAGAAATAGTTCGCCGCCAAACCCTGCTTCCAGATTTTTTATAGGGAAGCCATTTCGTTTGAGCCTGGACACTTCATCTGTAAAACAGATCATTTGCATCAAGTGCTCATGTAAATCCCTGCGTTCAGTCCTGATCCTGTCAACTTCGTAAACAAGTCGTGCAATTTTATTTATATGTTCTTTTTTTGTGATAAGAGAAACACTGGTACCTGGGAAAGAAAACAGACTTTTGCTAATCTGATTAAGGTCTTTTTGAGCCAGGGGTATTTTATTAAATTGAGTCCGATTTGTATGCCTTTCCCAGATAAAACGTTGAAGCGGGTTTTCTTTTTTGTCACAAGGAAAAAGGTTGATGTCTGCCATAAGATCAGGTCGGGTTGCATCCGGAAGATATTTTACTTCACCTGAAAGACCATATCTTGATGCTGCCAGGAGAACATTTTCAATTGCTGCACCACAGGCAATATATGATGCTGTCTGGTTTACATTAAAGAAGGAATTATCAGCTAAAGGATTTATGAAAATTTCAAGGTTAGGAGCATGGTATTTAAAATTCCAGGGCTGACAATTATCCCCTGATGGTGCCTGACAGCCCGCATTGATGATATATTTTATAATATCTTTGGGGATAGTTCAATTAGCAGGTAAGACCTTTGGAGATTCAATTGAGACACGTGTTTGTTTGTTTTTTTTCAAACTGTTCTTTACAATTTTATACTTGATCCTTTGAAGAGGATGTCTGTTCCCCTTTGAGAGATACCCCTGATGAAATTGTCTGGTAAAAGGGTCATATTGAAAATAATGAGGTACTGGTTTAATCCCTTTTTTTTTCAAAAGAATTCTTACAGCCTCAGCAGCGACAACCGCACTACAGAGTTGGCAACCTGCTCCCATGGAGGGTCCTTTCTGATTTTTCATGCTTATAAAGTCTATATCAATATAAGAGGCCTGGGTTGCTTTTGGTGCAAGGCCAATGAAAAATCGAATCAGCTTTTCTTCAAGATTCAATTTGTCGGTAATATCAAAATATTGATCAAAACTCATACCATCATCAGGCATGAAAACAAGCATTGCCGCACTGAATCCAAGAGGGCCGGCTGTGATAACCGGGATCTTTTTCTCACGAGCCTTGTTAAATAACAACCTGCGGATATCAAAATTAAAGAAATCCATCCCATCTGCCACAAGGTCAACACCATCTAAAAATTCATCTATGTTTTGCTCTGAAATCCCATCGGGAAATTGCTTGATATCCAAGAACGGGTTGATATCCATGGCTTCTTTATACATAACATCAATTTTTGGCTGGTTCAGTTGACTTACTTTAGCGCCATATTGCCGGTTAAAATTTACCGGTTCAAATTGATCAAAATCAGCAATATTAAATTTACCAAAACCTGCGCGGGCAAGCGTAACCAGATGCTGGCCTCCCACACCACCTAAGCCTGGGATGGCAATCCTTGATTCCATGATCTTATCCTGCTCGGCAAGGGAAAAGATTCCAAGATTTCTTGATAATGCCTCTTCCAAGTAATGATATTTTCCATCGAATCCAAGCTCTCTCAAACGATGTTCCGGGCCATTTTTAAGAAATGAATCAGCATTTAAATGGTTCAAAATATCATTGACGGGGGCATGTACCGGGATCATTTGGACATTAAGATTTTCGTCAAGGAACTCCCGACCAATTTTTTTAACTCCAAAACAACTATGAAACAAGTCATAAGCCGGAGGATGGATCACAGACAAAAGATGACGGCCTCCTTTTTTTTGTGCCTCATACACAGCATGCTTGACAAGCGTCTTGAGTATTCCGGTTTTATGTCTGTGAGATTTGGTGCAACATAACCACCCTATATTCACGCAGCGGCCGGTGAGTTGTTTCTTAAATGCATCGACAGTCGGATACATATCAACCGGGAGCCCTGCCTGGCTGTCCATTGTGACACGCACTGCAGCAATAATTTTGTCATTGATAATGGCACCAAAATTGAGTGTCTCTTCAAAACTGTCATACTGATCAACAATGTGATCTAAAGAGAATGAAAAACGATCTTCTTCATCAACAAAAACCTGTTTACGAAGTTTGTAAACACTGATTAAATCGTTGGTGTTCGTAATTTGTTTAAATTGAATTTCCAAGTGCTTCCTCCTTGTTTGTTGTGGGTTTAGTGATACTATTTTGTCGCTGCTAAAAATACCTAGCTCAATAAATATGAGTTAAACATATTTATTCATGTTTAGCATCTGAATCCAAACATGAGCTGTAAGTTAAAAAGATTTGATGAATATTTTTTTATTAAAAAGTAGATCATAAAGATTTGTTGCTCTATAATGATTGCTACATGATCATCAGAATAATATTTAAAGGCTGAGAGGATTGAAAATGTTCATAGATTTTCATACACATATTTTCCATGAGAAAGTACAAAAAGAGCGGGAAAGCTTTTTTGCTAAAGAGCCTGAATTTAAACTGCTTTATGATTCACCAAAAGCCAAAATAGTTGGTGTTGAAACCTTAATTAAAACAATGGATGAGCAAGGAGTTGAGCTTTCAGTTGTTTTTGGATTCCCATGGAGGGATGGTGATTTCGCAAGGGAGAATAATGATTATATTATCCAGTCTGTTGCAAAATATCCTGGCAGATTAAAAGGCTTTGCATGTTTTGACGTTTTGTGGGAAGGGGCACCTGATGAAACAACAAGATGCCTGAATCAAGGGCTTTCAGGCATTGGGGAACTGGCTTTTTATCTTAGTGGTATTGATGAAAAAGCCATATCCCATCTTGAACCAATTATGGAAATTTTGAGAGAGAAAGGGAATCTGCCATGCATGATCCACACAAATGAACCTGTGGGCCACCAATATCCAGGCAAAACACCTGTTACCCTTGGTCAAATTTATAACCTTGCAAAGGCATTTCCTGAAAACAAGCTTGTGCTTGCTCACTGGGGCGGAGGAGTGTTTTTTTATAATAGTATGAAAAAAGATGTTAAGACCGTCTTAAAAAATGTCTGGTATGATACAGCTGCATCACCTTATTTATATGATCCTTCAATATATAAACTTGCTGTTGATACAGGTATTATTGATAAAGTGCTTTTAGGAACAGATTATCCTTTGTTAAAACCTGATAGATATATTAAGGATATTGAAAAATCAGGGATTGCAGATATAGAGAAAGAGAAAATTCTAAAGGGGAACGCACATTCCATCCTTTTTGATTAACTAATCTGATTAATTGAGGGGAAGTCTGATTTCAAAGGTACTTCCTTTTCCTATAGAACTTGTAACATCGGCACTTCCGTTGTGGTACATGGCAATATGTTTTACAATGGCAAGCCCGAGACCTGTCCCACCTGTGTCGCGACTGCGTGCTTTGTCCACTCTGTAAAACCGGTTAAAAATTTTTGAAAGATCTTCTTTTTTAATGCCTACTCCTGAATCTTTTATTCTAATAATTGCATGTTTGTTGTTTTCAAGGGCAGTGATGGAAATTTCTGTGTTTGCATAGCTGTATTTTACTGCATTATCTATAAGGTTTATAATTGTCTGCTCTATTAAAAAAGGATCAACCGCTGCCATGAGCTGATCAGGATAATTTTTATTTATTGTTATCTTTTTTTGATTGCTTATATCCTGGCATTCTAAGATTGCTTTATCAATTATTGGGATGATATCATAAGTTTTAAAGTCCATATCATCATTCTGCATTATTTCGAGTTGGGAAAGAGATAAAAGGTCATTGGTAATAGCAGTCATTCTGGTTACATTTTTTTCAATAATCCTGAGAAACTTTTTATTTTTTTCAGAATCAGGATCATTACTCATATCTTGCAGTGTTTCAACAAATCCTTTGATGGCAGTTAAAGGTGTTTTAAGCTCATGGGATACATTTGCAGCAAAATCTTTGTGCATATTCTCAAGCAATTTTATTCTTGTGATATCATGAAAAATAATAAGCGTGCCCATGCGGTTGTTATTTGAATCATACAGAGCTGTTGAATGGATATTAAGAACATGCTTTTTGTTTTTGTGGATTGTCAGGATTTTTTCAACAGGTTTGTTTGTTGAAAGAGCTTTTTTAATAAATTGCTGGAGATTAATGTCTCTTGAGACTTCATAGATATTGTTCTGTTCTAGTGTTGAGATTGGGAAGTTAAATATGCTTGCAGCAGCTTTATTTATGGTTATTATTTTTTCATTTTTATCAATGGCAATAACCCCTTCTTCCATGCTGGAATGAATCGCCTCAAGCTCAAGTCTTCTATTTTCAACAGCTTTTATTCTATCATCAAGATTTGCTGCCATATTATTCATTGTAGATGCAAGTTCACCAAGTTCCTCAGAATCAGGCACAGGTAACCGTTGCTGAAGATTTCCCTTTGCAAAATTTTGTGCGCCAATCTTCATTTCTTCCAAAGGGCGGGTTATACGCCTTGAAACATAAAGGCTCACTCCTGCAGCTATTATCAAGGTCAGGGCAAGAGCCAGAAATATATGTTTTTGCATGGATTTTATTTTTTTATCAATAGTGGAAATAGAAAGAGATGCTCTTATGACCGCAACAATTTCATTTTTTTTAAAAATTGGCAGGGCAATGTACATCATATTCTTATTGAGAGTGTCACTATATCGTATGGATATTCCCTTTTCTCCTTTTAGAGCTATATATATTTCAGGCCGGCTGCTGTGATTTTCAAGTTTTGTAATATCTGCGCCAGAGTCTCCTATTACTTTGCCTGTAACCTGTATAATAGTAAATCTGGTGTCAGACTGTGTGCCTATCTCTTTGCATAGTGCATTTAAATTTTTTATTTGTTTTTCATTAAAGGGTGGAACTATTAGTTTTGATAATTCTCTTTCAGCAAGTTTTAATCTAATGGTTAAATCTTTTTCAACATTTTCAAGGAAAAAGTTTTTAAAAAAAGCAGAAGAATACCAGGTTACAATTGCAAGGGAAACAAGAGTGATTATGAGAAAAGAGGGGAAGATTTGCCATATAAGTTTTTTGGTTTTAAACATTTTTATTATCCTGTTTATTGTCTTGGAATTTGTATCCAATTCCTCTCACAGTTTTAATATTTGTACCAAAAGTGCCAAGTTTTTTGCGTAATCCAACCACTACTACATCAATACTTCTCTCAGTAACAGCATAGTTTTCTCCGTGGATTGCATCAATAAGTTGTCCCCTTGTAAATACCCAGCCTTTTTTTTGGACAAGCATGGAAAGAAGTTGAAATTCAGAAGGCGTAAGATCAATAATATCATTTTCCAGAGTAACAAGATGCCTGTTATAATCTATTGTTAATCCTTGTTCCGTAATAATTTTTTTTGATCGGGTTTCAAGTAATTTTTGCCTTCTTCTAAAGATATTTCTGATTCTGGCAATGAGTTCCTTTAGGCTGAATGGTTTTGAAATATAATCATTCGCACCAAGCTCAAGCCCTGTTATTATATCACTTTCATCTCCCTTTGCCGTAAGCATGATAATAGGAATAGTTTGAGTTTCAGGATTGTTTCTTATTATTCTTGTTACTTCAAGTCCATCAACCCCCGGTAGCATTAAATCCAGAACAATAAGATCTATTCGGTTATTTTTAACTATGTCCAAAGCCTGTTCCCCGGTTGTAGCAAGCATTGTTTTATACCCTTCCTTTGTAAGATTAAACTTTACAAGTTCAAGGATATCCTCTTCATCATCCACAATTAGTATTTTTTCTTTTGCCATATTCCTATTTGCCGTAAAATTAGTTTTTAATGGATATTATCATTTTTTATGTGCTTTAATATACTCTTTATTCTTATGGCGTATTATTTCACCTTCCACAAGATGTATTACTTCTTCTGCAATATTGGTTATATGATCCCCGATTCTTTCTATATGCCTTGAGATCAGGTACATGTTTATTATGTTGGCGACATCTTCCGGGTTATTTTTTATGGTTTTTTTCATTTCCTCATAAGCTTCATTCCTCATTAAATTGATATCTTCATCCATAACAAGGACTTGATATGCTGTATCAATGTTCATTGTTACTATTGAGTCAAGGCTCATTTTAAACATTTGACCTGTTTTTTCCACCATAAAAGAGTAATCATAATTATAGCTACACGGCAAATCCTTTGACGCTGTTATTAGTCGCTGGGATATGTTTGCGGATAAATCTCCAATTCTTTCAAGGTCGTTGTTTATTTTAATCACTACTACAATGGATCTTAAATCAATTGCCACAGGTTGGTATAGAGCTAATAATTTCAGGCATTCTTCCTCAATCTCTATTTCACGTTGATCTATTTCAATATCTCTTTCAATAATGAATTTAGCAAGCTCAATGTTATTTGTTTTTACTGCGTGGGCAGATTTTCTGAATCTGTCTTCAACATCAGCACCTAAGGACAGAATATCTTTTTTGATTTTTTCAAGTTCTTTTTGAAAGTAGGTGTTCATTTTTCTCCTTATGATATCTTTTTATCCAAATCTTCCGGTAATATAATCTTCTGTCTGTTTTAAGGCAGGGTTGGTAAAAAGCGTGTCTGTATCATTGACTTCAATAAGCTTTCCCATATAAAAAAAAGCAGTTCTGTCTGATACTCTTGATGCCTGCTGCATATTATGGGTGACTATTATTATGGTAAGTTTGCTTTTGAGTTTCTCAATCAGCTCTTCAATTTTTTGGGTTGCAATGGGATCAAGGGCTGATGCAGGCTCATCCATTAATAATACTTCAGGGTTTACTGCAAGCGCCCGTGCAATACATAACCGTTGCTGCTGACCACCTGAGAGCTCCAGTGCATTTTGGTTGAGCCTGTCTTTTACTTCATCCCATATTGCAGCCTGCTTAAGGCTTTTCTCAACAATTTCAGTGAGTTTGGCTTTGTTTTTTAAACCATTGATCTTAGGACCATAGGCGACATTCTCAAATATTGTTTTTGGAAACGGGTTGGGCTTTTGAAAAACCATACCAACCTTTCTTCTCAAGGATACAACATCAAGGGAAGAATCGTATATTATTTCATTATTAAGTTTTACTTCTCCAATTACTTTTGTCTTTGGGATAAGGTCATTCATCCGGTTAAGACATTTTAAATATGTACTTTTGCCACACCCGGAAGGACCAATCAGAGCAGTAGCTTTGCACTCATGGAAATCAAGAGAAATATTATACAGAGCCTGAAATTTATTATAATAAAAATCAAGATTTTTTGTACACATTTTAATATTTGGTTTCATTCATTATACCTTTAACTATATTTTCATTTTTTTTCTGACACGGGATCTTATAATGATTGCAATCAAATTCATTCCAAATACAAGGGCAATGAGAACAAGTGCAGTACCGTATTGAAGATGTCTTGTTGCTTCAATGTTTGTCCCTGCTGTCGCAAGTACATATATGTGATAGGGTAGTGCCATTACCGCATCAAAAGGTGAACTAGGCATCATTGGACTGAAAAATACCGCTCCTGTGTACATGATGGGCGCTGTCTCGCCTGCTGCCCGGGATAGGCCAAGGATGGCTCCTGTGATAATACCGGGAAATGCCGCCGGGAGTATGACTTTATAAATTGTTTGCCATTTTGTAGCGCCCATGGCAAGCGAAGCTTCTCTGTAAGTATCTGAAACAGATTTTAATGCTTCTTCGGAAGATGCAATAATTACAGGTAATGTCATTATTGCAAGAGTAAGCCCACCTGCAAGTAGTGAAACACCAATTTTTAAAATTATACAAAAAAACGCAAGCCCAAAAAGTCCAAACACAATGGAAGGAACACCGGCAAGGTTATTTATTCCCATTCTAATAATTCTTACAAGTTTTCCCTTTGTTGCATATTCGTTGAGATATATTGCCGATGCAACTCCTATTGGGAGAGCTGTAATAATTGTAACAGCGCATAATAGGCTGGTTCCTACAATACATGGTAAAATACCGCCCCTGGTCATGGAGTCAATTGGAGGTTTTGTCAAAAAATCAAAAGATATTGCTTCTATTCCGTTTGAAACCAAAAAATATACAATTAATATCAGGATAGCACCATTAAGCACTGCTGAAGCACTGAAGCTTGAGAATATTATCTTTTGAAAGTTTGTTCGCCTCCAGGATATTTTTTGTGACATTATGAATACCCCTCTCCTGCTTGTTTATATTTATAGGATATGTAGTCTGCTGCCAGGTTAAAAAGAAAAGTAAAGGCAAAAAGTGTTATACCAACTGCAAACAATGCATAATAATGTTCACTGTGATATGGGGCTTCACCCATTTCAGCAGCAATGGTTGAAGGCATTGGACGAACAGGATCAAACAGGGATTCAGGTATTATTGCAGCCCCTCCTGCAACCATCAATACTACCATTGTTTCTCCTATTGCCCTTGATAATCCAAGGATTACTCCAGTGGAGATTCCTGAGAGTGATGCCGGGATTGTTATTTTGATAATTGTTTCAAGATGTGTTGCTCCCAGTGCATAGGAGCCTTCTTTAATAGCTGAAGGCACACTGAATATGGCATCTTCTGATATGCTGCAAATAGTTGGAATCGCCATGAATGCGAGCATTAAGCCGGCATTGAACAGGTTTAATCCCACAGGGATATTAAAGGTTTGCTGTAAGAAAGGTGAGACAACCACCATTCCAAAAAAGCCGATTACAACTGAAGGCATACTTGCCATGAGTTCTACAATTGGTTTTACAATTTCAGCAATTCTTCTGTCTGCAATTTCTGCAATATATATGGCTGTCATAATCCCCAGAGGTACGGCAAGTACTGCTGCAAAAGCTGCAACAGTGAATGATCCGATTACCAGTGGGAAAACTCCAAAGGCCGGGTCGTCATCTGTTGGGTACCAATATTGACCAAAGATAAACTCTTTTACTGAAACATGGTGAAAAATAGGGAGCCCTTCCAGAAATAAAAAAACCATAATCAGAAACAGCAGGGTTATTGACATGAGTGCAATCAAAAGAAAGATAGATTGCACTCCTTTTTCCGTATTAAATTGTGACAATTAGCTGCCCCCGCTCATAATATTATTAGAATATTGGTATGGAACCAGCTTCTGAAACAAGTGCCTGGCCTTTTTTGGATAGTACAAAAGCGATAAAGCTCATTGTCTCTCCCTCGGGCCAATTGTTTGTAAACATAAACATTGGTCTTGTAATAGGGAATGACCCATTCAGTGTATTTTTTTCACTTGGTTTAACATTATTTACCAAAACTGCTTTTATATCTTTTGTAAGATAGCCAAGTCCGACATAGCCAATTGCGTTGGGTGTCTTTGCTACAGCCTGAACTATGGCACCATTTGAAGGAATGGTAAGAGCTCTTGGTATAACTCGTTTTTTATGCATAACAAGTTTTTTCCAGACTTCAAAAGTTCCTGAAGAACTATCCCTTGAAATTACGACAATTTTACCATCTTTGCCTCCAACATCTTTCCAGTTAGTAATATTTCCAAGATAAATGTTTTTTAACTGATCCATTGTAAGATTTGATACTTTGCTTGACGGGTGAACAACCGGAGCAATGCAATCTAAAGCAATCCTGAAAGGAACAGGGTAAATATCTTTGGATTGAGCAAGCTTGACTTCCTTGCCTTTGATAAATCTTGAACTGTTCCCAATATCGGCAGTGCCGTCAATAATAGCTTTGATGCCATTTCCCGAACCACCGCCTGAGAGAGTTATTTTAACATCAGGGTTTTCTGCCATGTATGCTTCAGCACATTTTTGAGCTATGGGAAGTACTGTGGTTGAACCTTTCAGTGTGAGTTCCCCTGCCATAAGCGATGAAGCTGTAATAGCCGTAAATAAGAGATAAATGATTGATTTGATAAGGTGTTTCATTTTTACTCCTTTCTTTGTTTATTTTAAAATAGTTAAAAATTATTTTAAACTTACGAGTTTTATTTAAATTGATTTAATTCATAAGTTATGCTGGATATTAAAGTAGTTTTGTTAGAATTTTGTTAAGGAAGTATGTAAAGACAATTAGGAAAATATTTATATTGATTTCAAATAGTTATGTCAAATTTATTTTTTTTGAATTTTCATCGATACTATTGAAATTTTTAGTAAAATAATATATTAATTCCTTAAGTTTTGTTAGAAAAATGTTAGATTTTTATTAGATAATTATAAGAGAATAAAATGGATTTAATAGGAATATTGATTCAAACCCTTGGTGGACTTGGACTTTTTATCCTGGGTATGAAAACCATGACCGATGGTCTTCAAATGATTGCCGGGCAGAAAATTAAAAAGGTTCTTGAGGCTGTTTCTTCAAACAGAATATTAGGTTGTGCTACAGGAGCCGGGATAACTGCTGTTATTCAATCTTCTTCTGCAACAACAGTTATGCTGATAGGTTTTGTCAGCGCAGGAATTATGACTCTTACCCAGGCAACAGGTATTATTCTGGGTGCTAATATAGGCACAACTATTACTGCACAACTGATTGCTTTTAAACTTTCTGCCATTGCTCTTCCCGCAATTGCCATCGGTGTCCCACTTAAATTTTTTGCCAAAAAACGTAAAACAAGGTATCTGGGAGATATTATTCTCGGGTTTGGTATTCTTTTCTTTGGTATGACAGTCATGAAAGAGGGCTTAGGACCTATTAGGGGGAATCCTGAATTTATCGGATTCTTTTCCCAGTTCGCAACTGATAATTTGGGTGGTATTCTGCTCTGTATCGGTATGGGCGCACTTGTCACTGTTATGGTTCAATCTTCTTCTGCAACAATAGGTCTTACAATGACTCTTGCAATGCAGGGTATTATTTCTTTCCCCACAGCCATGGCACTTGTCATGGGAGAAAATATAGGGACAACAGTTACAGCGTGGCTTGCAACAATTGGTTCTAATAATATTGAGGCAAAACGAACTGCAATGGCCCACACCACGTTTAATGTCATTGGTGTCTGCATAATGGTTGCTATTTTCCCCTGGTTTCTTAAATTTATCCTATTTATGACAGGAACAATGGGAGGTTCAGGAGCTGTTGATAAAATTGTAAATGGTGATTCTGTAAATGTTGCAAGATATATTGCAAACGGACATACTGTTTTTAATATTGTAAATGCTTTAATATTTCTTTTCTTTTTACCGCAGCTTGTAAGCGTTGTAATGTTTATATTCCCAAAAGGGAAGAAATCAAAACAAAGATACAGACTCCCGGAATTTGATGAAGTCCTTCTTGATTCACCCATAGGCGCTCTTGTTGAAGTAAAAAGCGAAATACTAAGAATGGGTGAGTTTACTAAAGATGGTTTAAAAAAAGTTTCCGACTGTCTTAAAATCAGAGATGATGACAGGCTTGGGGAGCGGGAAGCTATCGAAGAGCATATTGATGCCATGCAAAAGAGCATTATTAAGTTTTTAACAAAAATGTACCAGGGAGATGTTTCTGAAACCGGAGCTAAGGAAATTTCAGAAATGATGAGAATTACCAATAATATTGAGCGTATTGGCGATTCCATTGAAAGCATTTCAAAGATCCTTGAAAAGATATATGATGAAGAATTAAAACTTAGTGATAAGGCTGTTTCAGACATAGTTGCCATTGCAAATGAAGTTCATAGGTTTATTGATCTTGTGTTGGTTAATTATGTTGAAAAAGAGGAAGATTTCTTTCAAAAGGCTAACATACAAGAAGATCTTATTGATCGTATGCGTGAAGAAATGCGTGAAAAACATATTGCCAGGCTCAGAAAGAGTCTGTGTTCAGTTGATTCAGGAGTTGTTTATATTGCCATGTTATCTCATTTTGAAAAAATAGGAGATCATTGTTTTAATATAGCTGTTGGAGTCAGTAGAATAAATTAAATGTAGATACCCGTTTAGATCTCAATACAAAGAACTGTAATATCATCTTCCATGATTGCATTCTCAGGAAAAAGCTGTTTAATAAGTTCTGCTGGTATTTTTTTATAGGATGTATTGCGCATCTTTTCGAACTCCGGAAGCAGACTTTGGGCTCCTGTAAACCAGGTGGTTTTTTCGTCAGCGGACTCAACCAGTCCATCAGAAAATACAATAAATTTATCTTTTTTTGATATGTCAATATCCTGGATTCCAAATTGAGCATCCTTAAACATTCCCAGGATATCTCCTTTTGATTTAATAAGACAGGTTTCGCCTTTAGAAGGAATATGTACAACAGGTGGATGACCGGCATTAATCAGTGTCATTTTTTTTGTGCTGCGATTGATATGGATGTAGCATGCTGTAAGATATTTCTCCTGGGGGAGAATTTCCACAAGAACGTCATTAATCATTTTCATACTTTCAGAAGGAGAGTAGATCGGAGTGCAGTTCTGTGCCAGAAGTGCTTTGACTGATGCTGTCATATAACTTGTTTCAATATCATGCCCTGAAGAATCTGCAAGAAAGTAGCCTGTGATATTCTTCGAAATTTTAAGTATATCGTAAAAATCTCCTCCAGCTTCTTCCATGGCCTTATAATAGACTCCAAAAGATGCGTCAGGGAGATCTTTAGGTGTTGGCAGCATGGATGTCTGGGCAACAGTGACCTGGTCAAGTTTTTGAGCCTGTTCCAGAATAAGCGAATTTGTTGCAATGGAAAGTTTTAGATGGATTCT
>JAIOSM010000186.1 GCA_021107575.1 Desulfobacteraceae bacterium
GAGCAAATGGCAGCTCCATAAAAGAGTGCGGATGGAAGCATGATGGTCGAGACTTGTTGGATGGAACAAAAAAAGGGTAATTTGTGAACAAATTAACTCTTGACATTTAGCCTTCTCATGGAAGTATTTGTAACTTCTCTAATCTGAAAAAATACACCAACTGTTTCATCTTTTTAGCTTGAAACGGATTCTAAGTATGCCGTCCTTAAAGTCTGAGGTGGTGATTCGGAAAATTCCAATCTCTGAAGTCTCAGTCACGTGGGGGCCGATGCAAGGACAGGCATCATAATCACCGACACTCACGATACGTATCTCGGTGGAGCCTCCTTCGGGCAGTCGACTTAGGTTGAATTGTTTCTCCGCTTCTGTCTTTGTGATATAGGTGTCAGCCACCTTCATATTAGAACTGATTATCCTGTTGACCCGTGACTCGATTTTAGTCAATTCCTCCGAAGAGAGGGATCTGCTAAAGTGGTAGTCACACTTGGATTTCTTTCGTTCGATATGCGCGCTGAAACAACGGCCGCAGTTAAACAACTGGTCCATAGTGCCATTGAGAATATGTTCTGCCGTGTGCATGCCAGGATCTATCGATTTATTCAAAATATGTCTCTCCTCGTTTAAATTTTATAGGTGTCTGCCTGGTTTTAAAACCGGTTTCGGACGTGAATTAAGATAGGGATCTCTAAGAATCTGTCAAGCCGTTAATAGAGTGGGTTGGTGAGAACTCGAGGTCGCGGCTAATTATAATCTTGATATAATTTCTATTATCCTGCTTGAATGTCCAAGGCTAACAAATATGAATTATAATTATCAAATATTCAGCATTGTATGCAAGGCTTGCTTTTTATTTATTTAACTGGTATGACCTCTTACCAGAGAGTTTGTAATGTATGAATATTGAAGGGGTGGAAAATTTTGGCTGAAAAATTATTAAGACCTGCTGAGTATGCTGAGAAACAACTGATAGAGGGCATTTTATCGTCGAAATATAATTCTGGTGACGTGCTTTTGGCGGAAAGGCTGCTTGCAACAGAGCTTGGCGTGACAAGACCTACATTAAGAGAGACTTTGCAGCGGCTGTCAAGGGAAGGATGGGTCACCATACATCACGGTAAGCCCACAAAAGTGAATGATTATTTAAAAACCGGCGGGCTTGGAATCTTAAGTTCTCTTGCAAGATATGGCAAGGCTTTATCCACTGACATGGTGTCACACTTGCTGGAAGTCAGAACCACAATGTTTCCGGATATTGCTCAAAAAGCAGTAGTCAATTGCCCTTTAGATATCTTGAATTATCTAAAACAATCCAATACCTTAAAAGACCGGTCTGATGCTTATGCTGAATATGATTGGGCATTGCAGATGCTCATGGTAAAAGCAACAAATAATCCTGTTTTTAATATGATTTTTAATGATTTTACTCCGCTTTATGGTATTTTGGGAGAGCGGTATTTCCAACAAAAAGATGCAAGAGCTGCTTCATTGGCATATTATGGAGACTTGATCAGAGTATTGGAACAAAACAATAAAGAAATAAAGCCCATTGTTGAAAAGATCATGATCCAGAGCCAGAAGATGTGGGAGGATATAAGATGAATTTTTCTGATATAAAAAAAGAATATGATGCGGTTGTGGTTGGCGGCGGAATCAACGGGGCAGGAGTGTTCCATGAAGCAGTACAAAGAGGATATCGTGTACTTCTTGTTGAAGCAAAAGATTTTGCCTGGGGCACGTCAAGCAGGTCTTCAAAGATGGTTCATGGTGGGTTAAGATATCTTAAACAGGGTAAGTTTTTGTTAACAAAATCAGCGGTAAAAGAGCGGGAACGATTGTTGAAACGCTATCCCGGACTTGTAACTCCTTTGAAGTTTGTCATGCCCGTGTTTGATCATTACGGTCCTTCAAAGGCATCCATGCAAATCGGTCTTTCCGTATACAGCCTCCTGGCAGGAGAAAAGCAGCATAAAAGCTATACAAAAGCGGAAGCAATAAAGAAAATCCTAGGCGTTAGACAACAAAATCTGGTATCAGCAGTTGGATTCAAGGATGCCCAAGTGGATGATGCACGACTTGTTTTAAGATTAATCTATGAAGCCTGCCTGCAAGGGGGAGCGGCACTCAATTATACAAAAGCCATGGGCATTGAAAGGAATCAAAAGGGTGAAGTCTCAGCTCTTAATATAATGGATAAAGCATCTGGGGCATTAGTTGAAATTAAAACAAAAGTTGTGATTAACGCCACCGGAGCATTTGCAGAAACGCTTCATCCATCTCCCATGAAAGGATTTCACATTCGCCCGTTAAGGGGAAGTCATTTGATTTTTCCGGGAAATTTATTTTCTCTGGATAGGGTTATCAGTTTTATGCATCCAAAAGATTTACGACCTGTTTTTTTATTTCCCTGGGAAGGTTCAGCCATATTGGGCACAACTGATGTTGATCATGATCAGGATATGGAGACAGACCCGTTTGTGACAATTAAAGAAGCGGATTATTTGATGGATGGGCTGAATTATATTCTGCCTACTATTGATATATCCCTGAATGACTGCATATCTTCTATTGCCGGTGTTCGACCGGTATTGAGCAAAAAAAAGAAGGCTGCATCAAGAGAGTCAAGGGAACATGTTGTGTGGAAGGATAAAGGGCTTATAACGGTGACTGGCGGGAAGCTTACTACATTTCGACTGCTTGCCGATGATGCATTAAAAGCTGCCAAATCATATTTGCCAGGCCAGCTTTTCGATACACCCGAACAGGCAACGCAAGAAGGCAGGCAGAATAAAATTTGTCAGAATATTTCAAAAAGCGCTCAGGAAAGACTGCTGGGTCGGTATGGGCATGTTGGCTGTCAAAGGATTGAGCAGTATGATGAAAAACTGTTTAGCCCGATTGAACATACAGAAAGCTTGTGGGTGGAGCTCTGTCACGGGGCTGAACATGAAAATATCCATCATCTTTCCGACCTTTTATTGCGCAGGGTCAGGATCGGGCTTTTTCTTCCCCAGGGAGGCATAAGTTTACTGGACAAGATCGAAGCCATGTGTAAACCTTATCTTTCATGGGGCAGTGAAAAATGGAATATAGAGAAAAAAGCATATATTAAAGTCTGGAATAAATATTATTCTCCACCTCAAAAAAATAAGGAGGGCTGATTTGGATAATAAAACAATTCTTGCCATAGATTGCGGTACTCA
>JAIOSM010000292.1 GCA_021107575.1 Desulfobacteraceae bacterium
AGGTGGCCGAATACATGACCGAACTGCCGAAACGTAAACTGCTGGAACGGAAACTTCACAAAGCAGTTGAACTGGCGCGGAAACGGCTGAAGGAGTTATTCATACAGAAGCCGTTGATGGAAAAGACTTTTTGAAAACAGAGCTTGTCAAATACATAGATAAAGTCTTTGTAGGTGTGCAGTACGATGCTGATTTGGATAGTTATGGAGATGGGAGAGCTGGAATCCCTTTGATTGGATATAAATTATAGCATGCAAACCTGACGGTATGTGTGATAATGGCGCTTACTTCTTGAAATGCATCCAAAGCATGTACAGGATGATGGCAACTATAACAATGAGGGCTATGAGCGTGTCAATCAAGAAGTATATGTTTGTCCAAGAGGACATCGGCTTAACCGCAGTCACCCATTGAATACAGATGGCGAGTAAGAGTAGGGCAGGGAAAATGGTGATATAAAGATGCTTGACCACATGCTGAAAGCATGGTCTGCCGGTAAGGTATGCAGTTCCCTCACGCGTAATTACTTTTTCTCCCATAAAGTCTTTGAATTTATTTTCAAGATGGTGAAGGTATTTATATTGCCGATCAATCAATATAGCGTACTGGAAGTAAGGAACGACCAGCACCGCAAGGACAATCCAAAGCAAGGTGCCGATAAAGCGTGGGTCCACTGTAATGCCAATTCCGAGCTTTAGTTTGGCTACGTCTTGGATGGTCTGGGCAGCCTTGTCGGGGTCAGTGATTTGAAGGAACATCAATGTAAGCACAACGATGCTATATGCCATCAATCGATTCCGCAGACGCCAATATTCGCGCACATGCTTAAAGGTGTCGCAATAATGCTCGTGCAGAATTGTAAGGCGTGTGTCTGCTGTTGATTCATTGTTACGGCACATTATCTTCTCTTTATGCTCTCTCGTAGGACTTCATATACCTTTCTGCCCCATCACGCGTGGATAAGCTGTCCATTATGCCCATGATTTTCCTGGCAATTTCCGCTGCCAATTCGTTGAATGATTCTTCATCAGTAAAATTTTGTCGAATTGATTTCCCATTTGCAGGTAAGTACTGTGTTGCTTTTAGCCATTTGTATCTCTTCCAGTTGCAGAGTTCGAGGATAATGGGAAAGATAACTACGCCACTATCCTTTCGTTGCCTGCGTGCAGTGAGCACCCCCACCTCTTTATCCTTTATAAATTCAGACTTGAAAAATGTTTTTGATATAAGCGTAACCGCGAGATCTCTTCCCGTGAACGCCTCCTCTATTTCCTCACCCCACGAACAGGCTGGGTCAACTTCTTTGTCCCACCATACGTGTACATGCCTTTTTCTTAGCTCCTTTTCCACTATCTCTAACAGCCTTACCAAATCATCGCGTTCCTTTCTAGAATAGCTGACAACAATGCCCCAAATCCATTCAAGCTTCTCAAGTGGCCCACGTGGTTTATCTTTCCTGCTCAGTTGCTTTAGAAAACGATTACTTGCCCCTGATGGGAAGTTTCTATTCTTCTCCACCTCATCATATACAGCCCAATGAGACCGAACCAATTCACGTAGCTCCGGTCTGCCTCTCGTTAGATTCATTGCCTGCATGTAGGCAACAGGGAAGGCGTCTTTTGCCGCTTTTGCAGCGCTGTCTGTTTTTGCAATGAAATTGTTGAATGCTGCAAACTTTGCCTTCGTACAGCCATGCTTACCAACACAAGTCAGTAAGTCACCTACAAAGCCCTTTTCAGCGAAGTATATCTCTCTGATGGGCGAAAATAGATTATACCATTGACTTCTAAACGGGCAATCGTCTATTTCGTCGTCGTCATAGCCGTGTTTTGTAATAGTTATCAATTTAAAAGCTTCATCAATTAACCCAATCGTTTTCTTGCATCGGTTTTTGAATTGTTTGATTTCGTCTTTATTAGCAGCTGGCATGTTACTCATATCCTGAGCTTAACCGTTAGCCTTTTCGAATACGAATAGCTTTTCGAATAGGCATGTTTATACTCATCCCAATCATCTGATTGAATGCGCTAAATGAAATGCTATCGAAGCGGTGATTGCAACCACCTCCATTCCTGATAATTGCGGAAAATACGTTCCATTAAGCTAAGTTTATTCATAACTAGATTGCGGAGTTCTTCTATTCGAAAGGTGTTAACCAAGTCACTGTTTAAGCGCGATAGAGCATCACCTGCAACAACATATATGCCAGGGTCATCAGAACTGGTTGTTAGCCACTCCTTTAAACTTATAAATTTAAGAAGATGGGCCTGCATATTAAACTTATTCTTACTATTAACACTTATCCTATCTGCCATTGCTGCTTCTCGCAAAGATTTCATTGTAGTATCAATTACTCGATTCATTAGAATCAGCATATGCCATCGTGTGCGGACAATCTCGCATATATTCAAAAAATCGGGCAGAAAGAATCTTGCTGGATCCTTATCCTTTGATGCACAAATGATTAGGGCAGAGCGTCTTGACATATTAATGTAAAGGCGAGAATCTAATCCCATATTGAAAAGCCCCGGTAACCCATTGGGTGTAGGCGGATCAGTATATGTCGGCTCCAAAGGCATGTCGGGTCCTATTGAACGGAAAACAATTGGGGCGATATCTTTTTCATACTTACCGATGGCGCGCATCTTTGCTGCTGAGGGGTCATTTTCATTAGAATAATCTTGACAAAATGCCCTTTCTATCTCTCCATCAACTTCTGTAACAGTGACAATCCAAGGCGTTTGATTTTCTTTGTTAAGATCGATCATTTTGTTAACCGCACCGAGAAGCCGGATGTTTTTTGTTTTCCTGCAATGCTGGACAAAACTTTTTAGAGTCTTAAAAAAGATTGAATAAATACTCTCCTGTTTATTCCAGCGCTCTTTTGATCCGTTTCCAATTTCAATCCTTTTCTGGCTTTTGCCCCCAACATTTCGAATTTTAAGGCGAACAAGGTTTAAAAAATCCAATGTGTTCGAAGTGGTCATTTTGTTCTTTATTGAGCGAGGAACCTCTATGCTGATGGTGCAGGTACATGCAGTACGAAAGATGCGTATGAGCCTATTAATGTTTATCTTCACTTCGTCAGGCTGGATAACCGCATCCATGGCTCCAAAATCAACGTATGCAGAGTCAGCAAATTTTTTATTCTGGGTAAAAATAATATGCGGCATAATCCCGTTCCGACAATTAGGATTGCCAAGAGCGACTCTCCTAAAATCACGGGATTTGCATTGAAGGGCTATTGCCGGATCGATAACATAATTTACTTTATCATCGGATTCGGGTTTTTTTGAGAGGCTGAAAGAATAAATAAAGTGAATTGTAAGTCCTCTGCAAAAAAACTCTCCATTTGTTGTATTATTGGATTTTGGCATAGGCCTCTCCCTCCTTTATTTGCTGTATATGCTTTGGATATCGGCTTTGTTCACATCCATGTCATGGCCTAACTTAAATGCCACAAAAGATTGCTCGCTGTGTTTTCAATAGGCCTGCAAAATGCCACACAGGAAATCATCATCTCGCTTCTCTTGTTTCAATTTTCTAATGATTGAATGCTTTTTTTCATTCGTTAACTCTGCCCATGAAGTTCGCAACAGAAATTCAAGTAAGCGCAAACAGTAAGGTTCATCGCCAAAAAGTTCAGATTCTGTTTCAAGTCTTTCCAAAAAGTTCCCGGGAAATTCAATCTTGTTTTGAAAATGGTGAATACTCGAAACCCGGTTTGAAAATTTATTGCGCAAAAGATCTCTAATGTCCTCGATAGTCTCCATATCAAGGCCGGTTGCCATCCTTAATAGATCTCTCCTCAGTCTGGCCTTACTGCTATAATCAATAACGATGATTCTCCCTTGATTATCCAGCAAGGAATACATTTGGGAGATTGCTTTATCATGGCTTTCTATCCAGAAGAAAACGTATGATGCAAGGATGGTATCGAATCTTTTGTTTTTCAACTGATCTGGAATTCCATCAGTGCCAAAACTACCATGAAGGAGATGTATGTTTGCTGGGTTTAAGGACTGGAGTTTTTTTTGAGCAAGCTTAAGCATAATTGGCGATGGATCAACTAAATATAGATTAAGTTGACTTTTTTTGATCACATTTTCCTTCAACAGCCTGCAGCATAATTTCAGACTCAACGTTCCGTCGGCACCCCCAACGTCTAGAATGGAATATGATGATTGTTTATGAGCATCTGATTTTATCGTTTTGTAAAGAAAATCCTGGAGATATTCTTTTTGTTTCGTCAACAATACAAAAGCTTGGAATATTTCAGGGTGATCTATGTATAGAAACTTCCAGAGCAATGCCTTGGTTTCCTTCATTGCATCCATATTCAAGAAATAATCAAACTGATAACTAAATAGGCTATGCGTATACATTCGTTTTACATATCAGGTGTAAATTACTGCTGTTTAAAATTGACTGGTATTAATCAGCACAAAGAACCATTAGATTGACATAAGAAATTTCGGGCAAACTAACGTCCTGAGCTATATATGCAATACTATTTTTTATTCTCAATCATGACCATGGAACGGCCTTAATTGGAAAAAGAATATTGAACTATCTATGGATGAATTGGTTTGTGTACAAAGACTCAATATTTGTCTTCTCGTTAATCAGGCCCTGCTCAAAAAGCACATCTTGAATAGAGATCCACTTATCGGCTTCCATCCAACCAAACCCGTTCTTATCTGTGGCATCTGTGATTAAATATTCTTTTAACACTTTGAGAATTTCTTTCTGATGAGTGGGGTCAGCATTTGGATTATACTTCAACAATATATCCACTGCCTCATCTTGCTGTTCAAGAGCGTATATCCAACCCTTTGTGGTGGCTCGTACGAACTTTTCCAAGACATCAGGGTGCTCTTTTATATATTTTTTGGTAGTAAAATACATGTTTCCATACCACTGGACACCATAATCACCCGGTTTAATGAGGTTGACCTCAAAACCTTTTAATTTGGCCAATATGGCTTCATTTACAGCATATCCCGTCCAGACATCAACTTTATCGGTAAAAAATGGCGTCATATCAAATTTGGCTGGGATTTCTTGAATTAGGTTACTGTTTATACCGAGATTATTAAGCATTGCACGATATTCTGTTTCAACACTGGTCCCGTGCTTGACGCCCACTTTCTTTCCAATAAGGTCCTTTGGTTCCAAAATATTGGACTCTTTCTTAGCAATTAAACAAACGGGATCCTTCTGCATGATGACCATAAATGCTGATATATGAGCACCTTTTGTGTTTATTAGAATCACTTGGTCAGGGCTGGTGACGCCAATGTCATCTGCGCCAATCGAAACTGTCTTTATTGCATCAAACTCAAGACCCCCAGGCCGTAAATCAACCTCCAGTCCTTCTTGCTTATAAAAGCCTTTCTCTTTTGCAATGAGTTCTCCAGAGGCAACATGAGCAAGCATCGCCCATTTTAGCCTTACTGAAAGTTTTGTTGTTTCTATGTTTTCAGTTTTTTCAGTCTTTTGCTGACAGGCTGTTGCGAAAAAGATAATACTTAAAGCTACAATTATTACTGTGGCAGCATAAACAACTCTTTTCATGCGCTTTCTCCTTTTATAATTAACCAACAAGGCCTTCGTGCCAATACAGAACTTTTTTTTCTGTCAAAGCGATTAAGCCAAAAAACAATATTCCTCCAATTGATGCCATTATTATTGCACTAAACAACAAAGGTGTATCAATCTGATATGACGCTTGCAGAATTGTGTATCCGATTCCCTGCTGTGCACCGGAAAGTTCTGCAACGATTGCTCCAACTACGCTAAGAGTGGAGGATATCTTCAGCGCCGAAAAGATATACGGTAAAGCTGAAGGGAAGCGTAGCTTAAAAAGAACCTGTTTTCTTGTGGCGAAAAGTGCTCGCATAAGATCCATTGCTTCAGGGTCAACTGCTTTAAGGCCGACCGTTGTATTCACTATTGCTGGGAAAAAACAGATAAGTGCAGCCATAACAATTTTGCCAACCAGGCCATATCCGAACCAAAGGATTAGGAGTGGGGCAAAGGCCACCAGCGGGATGGCTTTGAGAGCTATCATAAAAGGGAAAATGCTTCTTTCTGAGAATTTCGAATGCACAAATAAAACTGCCATACCTATGCCAAAAAGATTACCTACCATGAATCCTAAGATTGATTCGAGCATGGTAATTCCCAGATCAGAAAATAGCAAATTCCATTTGCTGAGAAATACGCTAAAAATATTCTTGGGCGAAGGCAGAATGAATAGAGGAATTTTAAAAACGTCCACGCTCAATTGCCAGATCAAAATAATGCAGGCCAAGAACAAGAAAGGCGGGCCCCAGTTTATGATATATTTCTTCATAATTCGGCTTCAGGAATAAAACGATCTCTTAAATGTTGGGTTAAATCAATATAACGCTTTTCCGTTTTTAACTTTATCTTTCTCGGTCGAGGGAGATCGATTTCTATAATTTCTTGTATCGTAGCCGGGCGTTTCGACAATACGATGGTTCTGTCAGATAAAAAGACGGCTTCAGCTATTGAATGGGTAATAAACAATACGCTTTTTTGCGTCTCTTCAAAAATTCGGCCTAATTCTATATTCATTCTCTCTCGTGTCAGCTCATCAAGGCTTCCAAAAGCTTCATCCATTAGCAAGATTTTTGGATTCGTTACGAGTGCCCTTGCTATCGATACTCTTGATCTCATTCCCCCCGACAGTTCTTTTGGAATAAAACCCTCGAAGCCCTGTAATCCAACCAAACTTATCAGTTGTTCAATTCTCTTATCAAAAGCACTGTTGTTGCCAATAATTTCTAAAGGAAGGGCTATATTCTTTTTAACATTTCGCCACGGAAGCAGGACGGGATTTTGAAAAACAAACCCGATCATATTTTTCTGTAGTGCCTCGTGTGTGCTTAACCCAAAGCAACGTATTTCCCCTTTGTTGGGTTCCAGTAGCCCACCCACTATTCTGAAAAGCGTTGACTTCCCGCAGCCTGAAGGACCTATAATAGAAACAAATTCATTATTTTTAATATTGAAATTAATATTGTTAATAGCATCTATTTTCTTATCATTGCTTCTATAGCTATGAAAAAGGTCACTTGCACTTAGAGCATATGCCCCGCGAGCATAATCCATTTAAAGGGGTACCTTTGATTGATTTTTATCTTGCTGTGATGAAAATTACAGAAGATGATTGATATGTTATTAAAAGTTTCAAAAATTTTTAGCAAAATTGACAAGTTATTGTCAATAGGAAAGTGGGCAAAACAGCAATTCTCGGCGAAACCGCAGATTAGTCCCAAATACGATAAGGGTGACAAATATATGCATAAAGTTGATAGAAAATAAAATTTGAAGCAGTAAATATCATAGAATCGGATGATTGGGAGTTCAGCTATTTCCGATGAAAAAAGTTTGCATTAGTATTCAAGGCGTTCCTGCGAATTTCAAAACTATTTTTCGCGAAGAATATTCAAGTTGCGACAGAATTAAAGTTATATTTGGCAAGAGAACTGCCAAATATAACTTGACTATTTATCAATAATTGTACGAAAATATTAACTTGTAATGGAATAAGAATGATTTCTTGAAACAGCTTTTTACGAAGCCGTCAGGTAATAAATGGAAAAAATGGAATTTGAACCTGTAATAGGGCTTGAAG
>JAIOSM010000060.1 GCA_021107575.1 Desulfobacteraceae bacterium
CAATCGGTGCATCTTAAAGATTTTGCAACAGGAGCAACCATATGATTGATTGGCCAGTACATTTCTGTTTCAACAAAACCAAATTTTCCTGAATAGGCCAAATTAATTTCTCGCATTCCTAATTTTGAGGCAGAATTCCAGTTGTAAGTTTTCCAATAGCCATCCTCCCCAAACAATTTAGGAACAATTAAATAGTTGTTTCTCGAATCGTATATTTGTTTTCCTCGCATCACTTTAAAAGGTGTAATTTTTGCCTTTTCATCTTCGATATTTCCTGAAAGTTTGTTCAGCTCAACAGCTTCTTCAGAGTCAAATTTATCACCAAACTGGTAATAATCAGCTTGACCATTGTGCCATCTGTATTCCGGGATAATATTTTTGTCCCATTTAAAATCGCCTTTCTTCTTATCGTAGTTTGGCATTCCGAATTCATCGGGTTGTACTTTTTTGTTTTGTCCGGAAGTAGACCAATCCCACCATGTTTTTGTTGGTTCTTCGCGAGCGAAGGATGGGATATGGCAGGTTTCGCAGGCAACGGAGCTTATGTGATCGTTGATTAATTTTTTTCTATGAGGTTTTTCACCGTGGCAATCAAGGCAAGCAATATGATTTTCCCCGGTTGCTAACGAGCCATGACTTGCCCCAAGAATGTTGTGATTTTCACCGGCATGACAGTCAGAACAGGTAAAACCAAGTTCCCCCATGTGAACGTCTAAAGTCGCAGAAGGATTAATCATACTTCCGTCCATGTCTCCATGTTTTACTCCCGTACCTCCACCACCATTAAAATGACATATGCTGCAGTTAATAATTGTAGTTTTCCCTACACTTTGTGCTACTTTAACCAGATCAACCGAGGGATCGGGTAATCCTGCTGCTGTTGGCACTTTTTTGTACGTTCCGGTTTGGTCGTGACAAATTAAACAATCAATATTTCTTCCATCAGTGAAGTCAAATGTTTCATCTTTCCATCCGTAACCTATATGACAACTTGTGCAACGTGGCCAGTTTGAAGGTACAGCAATGCAGTAGTTATTGATGATATTTTGTTTTCCGAATCTCATTTTTTCGCCATTTTTATTTACAAATTCATCACCTAACCAATTCCAATGCCTGGTTTTCATAATATCCCTGTCAATACCTTCATGGCAATCAAGACAAGTTGTTGTAACTTCCTGAGGGGTTTTAAATGGGCCTTCAATAAACTCTGAATGATCTTCTTGTGCAAAAACGTTTGTTCCAAGTAAAAGAGCAAAAATTACTGTTAGTGGGGTTTTCATAACGAATATTTATTTAATAAATGAATTTAATTCTACTTTACGACTTTAGATTTTTAGTCCCATAATTCTTCATACCTGTAATACTTGTCAATATCTTTTTGTCTATTGTAATGTCTTATTTTCATCTGTTCCAGCCTTTTATCGTATTGTTCCTTAGTGCCAAACAGTTCAATTATTATTAATATTCTTGCATCTCTTAGACTCATTAAAGGAAACTCAAGTTCACTTTCTATTTTTTCTTTCAGCAAAAACAAAGCTGCTAGCATTACCAGTGATTGATGATGATGCCATCCGATCCATTTCCTGATTTGATAATCTGACATGCCCAGTTCATTTTTGCTATCATCAAAAGTCCTTTCGACCCAATACCTTTGTGCCTGAAAATACGCATATTCCTTATTTGTGTACTGATCAGACTTGCCGTTACTAAAACTGTATTTTATTTTTGGTTTCTTATCTTGGGTTTTAGTTATTACCAACGTTCTTCTTCTTGCCTGGTCCTCTTGCCCATCCCATACCCACACATCAACCACATGCGCTTTTAATTTCAACCAGCCCTTTGCAGTTTTCCTGACCTTTACTCTTTTCCAATCAGTTTCTTGTAAGCTACTTGAGTATTGATCAAGCCTATATGTTTTTTCCTCTGCTTTTAGTTTTTCAGGTGTTCTGCCTCTCCCTTTTTTCTTTTCGGGAATAAAGAGATTAGGCTTCCCCAAAAACACCCTTTCATCCTTGTGCACATCAAGAACATACAGCTTACCCCTTGCGTCTAATCCTTTTGTCAACTGGTAATTATGGCCATATAGACCATCTCCTCCTATCCAGTCAAATTCTACCCCGCGTTCAATATCAGCATCTATCATTTCCAATGCTAACTCTGGTTTTGTTTTATAGATCCGGTCTTGTTCAGGGATTTTTGCCTTGTCGCATCTTTTTTTTGAAGATGTCCAACTCTTGGGTAAAAACAGTCTCTCATTTATTATCGTGGCTCTTGTATCATTAACTAATGAGCTATAGACGGCTACCTGACAATTGTCAATTTTTCCTGCAACACCGGCATACTGATTTGATACCCCTACTGATTCCTTCCCTTTTTTTAAATGTGAACTTTCATCAACTATATACCCAGTAGGAACCCCACTCTTCTTTTTATTTTCCTGTAAAACATTTGAAGCATCAAGACTTAATCTGGAAATTATTTCTTGATAATCCCACTTGGAATTGGAAATGAAATGCTGATAGGCTCTATACTCACTATCATTTATTTCTTCTTCCATACGTTCCATGTTTGCATGTCCCTTTTCACAAATAAATAAACCTCCAAGATAATTTTCAGCGGTCTGGGAGTTGTCTCTTCGATGAACGATAAAGGCATCCCTGTAATGCATTAAACTGTCAGCGATATAAGTCCTTGACAGCCTGGTGTTTCTGAATTTTCGATGAAATTTTTTTTTCGATTGAATTTGAGTCATCTCTAAATTCAATCGACACGGTTAGACATTATGTTGATTGAAATAAAGATACTATTTTTATAGACCTAATAGTCAGTCGAAAAGCCCGGACTTATCAACAAA